>JADHTX010000022.1 GCA_016784875.1 Methylobacter sp. | reverse complement strand
GGGATGCTCCATGAATTGTTGATACACGTCGTCAATGGCTTTTTCGGTAAAGTCGATCTTTATCATGTCAGGTTTTGTGTTTAAATTTGAGTATTATACCCTCTTCATTTTCCGCAAATTTGACCGGTCTGAGTATAAGTCGACCAGAAATGGATATTTTAACTTCCCATGTTATGAAACATTAATCAATCTGTCATTTCTTTGTCATTAATAAGTTTTAATCTATGTCGAAAATAAAAACACCGTCCACACGGAAATTTACGTTTTTTACATGGTTTTTCTAGGAGAATAAAAATGAATCCACTCAATTTTATCCAAAAAGAACTTTACGCAGCATGGTTTGAAGCTACCAACCCACTATTTACGGACAACTCTGCGAATGATGTTTTTTATACGGATCAGTTTAACTATTACCATTCACTTAAAGGCAAGGTCATTGATACAAATAACGGGGAGTCGTTATTTCAGCAACAATCGATAGCGCCTATTCCAACTAAAGCACAGTGCAAGCATCAATCTGAAGCCTCTAATTCGGCTGGCTTTCTAACGAGAAACTGGAAAACCGCTTAAATCCTAAATCCCAAAAAATCCGGATCCCACATTAAAGCAGGATCCGGATCTTAGTGGAAAGCCCCCTTTACTCTGAAATTTATAAAGCGGCCATATAAAGTTAAAACATATCTTCCGTAACATAGATTTCGTGTCCGGAAATAGCCACCCCAATGCCTTGCTGGTCATATTTCGGCGACAGGATGTTTTTTCGATGCGGGGGACTGTCCATCCACCCTTGCACAGTCGATTGCGCAATTTCTTCCGAGGTTTTCCAGAGATATTCTTTTTTTATCAAGACGCCGTTTTGTTTTGTCGTAACAATCTTATCGTAAAGATTATTCATAAATATATTTTCACCCGGACCGATTGCCCAAGTATTAGCACCGGCTTGTTTTTTCTTGTCCCACCCCTGATTTTTGGCCCGTTCCAAGGGCCCCTCCCCTTGTAAATTCGTGTGGTTAAAAAAATGATAACGCGCCATGTCAATGCTGTGCTTGCGTGCAATGGCGGCGAGCAACTCATCACTATCCAATTGGGATAATCCGTGGTTTTGCCGCTCCCTATTTATCCGTAGATGAATTTGGCGTTCAAGTTCAGCAGCAGTTATCTCCGGCTGTGCGCCAATATCGGCTGCTACCGGATAATGAGCAGAGCCGAGGCAAAAAATAAGCAGAAATAAAATTTTTTTCATAATCTTGAGGCAGGAATAGCGGTTTAGATAAGAAATAGAAAAAATGTTAGACCTTTCATTGTACGCAATCCAGTCTATTTTGAACAAATGCACAATGCAAGGCATAAAACCGAGATGGTCGTACGGCGAAACATAAACGGCACAACCATTCAGCGTTAGCATGACTCAAACAACTACGACTGCAAATACTAAACGTTTTATTGAAGGCTCCTCAGTCTCAAATACAGTCAGACCCGTTGCGTAGCGTTTATTAACTAAAGACGTTGCCCGGCGACAATCTCTGCCGAAATAACGGCTTGGTCTGTCTATAACGATGAGCGCTCCAGCCTCTCACTTTTCCAAGTGATAACCGACAATCCGCTCAACTTCGTGTTTAGATCCTAAAATAACCGGAACCCGCTGATGCAGCCCCGTGGGATTGATGTCGAGAATACGCTCGCGTCCGGTAGAACAGGCGCCCCCCGCTTGCTCAATAATAAAAGCCATCGGATTGGCCTCATACATAATGCGCAGTTTTCCGGCTCTTGACGGATCGCGCAAATCATACGGATATAAAAAAACTCCGCCGCGCGTGAGTATCCGATAAACCTCTGCAACCATTGACGCAATCCAGCGCATATTAAAATCTTTTTCGCGCACACCGTCAGTACCCTGCAAGCATTCCTCGATATAACGCTGTACGGGAGGCTCCCAAAATCGCTGGTTCGACATATTGATGGCAAACTCACTGGTCTCGGTAGGAATTGTCATATTGGGATGAGTCAAAATAAACTCGCCAATATCTTGATCCAGAGTAAAAGCGTTAACTCCATGCCCAGTGGTTAAAACCATCATCGTCGACGGACCGTACAACACAAAACCGGCGCAAACCTGCTCAGAACCCTTACGCAAAAAATCCTCCAACGCCGGTTCCACACCTTCACGGCAGCGCAATATCGAGAATATGGTACCTACCGCCAGGTTGACATCAATATTTGAAGAGCCGTCCAACGGATCGAATAAGGCCAGATACTTGCCTTTCGGATACTGTGAAGGAATAGAAATGATGCCGTCGATTTCCTCCGAAGCCATGCCTGCCAAATGACCGGTCCAGTTCAGTGCCTCCACCATAATGTCATTAGTGATGATGTCCAGCTTCTTTTGCACCTCGCCTTGTACATTCTCGGATTCGGCACTACCCAGCACACCGACCAGATTACCCCGATTAACCAAATGAGAGATTTTCTTACAGGCGGTAACCACATCGTTTAATAAAGAAGTAAAGGCTCCCGATACCCCAGGCAACTCGCGCTGCTGCTCAATAATAAACTGGGTCAAAGTAACATGATTAGTCATTTTTCATCGCTCCGATGGTGTGTTGTCTTATTCAAAAAGACGTTCAATAAACACATACAACTGATGTGTACACGAGGTTTCTCGACAATAAGGCCTTGTCGGTCAAGACTGCTATCTATTTGTATTTCAAGCCAATGGCATATTGTAAATCATAAATAACGAAAGTGCCGCAATCTGGAGGGAACTGATACAACACTATCTCCATGCATAACGCCGCCAAAATACAAAAATAAATAACGTATAATTGGCAAAATTGCTTTATCGATTAGATAAAGCCCAATTTATCGAAGAGCTATACATCAATGTTGCAAATATCCAATCAGATCAGCATTCTGGGCAATGAGCTTGAAGTCCATGCGATTCGCGCACAGGGAGCCGGTGGGCAAAATATCAATAAAGTTTCCAGCGCCATTCATTTACGTTTTGATATTAACGCATCTTCATTACCCGCAGTTTACAAAGAAAAACTGTTGGCTTTAAATGACCGGCGCATTTCAAAAGAAGGGATAATTGTGATCAAGGCACAGCAATATCGCACTCAGGAAAAGAACAAAGAAGAGGCCCTAGATCGGTTGCAGGCATTGATTCAAAGTGTTGCGATAACGCATAAAAAACGCAAAACCAGCAAGCCAACCAAAGGATCAAAACTAAGGCGATTGGATAGCAAAACTAAACAAGGCAAACTGAAAGCTTTAAGAAGGTGCATTAATTTCTATTAATCGAAGGCACTATTGAGGTTTGCTATCTAATCAATGAACGTCATACCAACATACTCAAACTGTTCGGCATGCTCAAAAACTAGAACCGATTTTTGATTAAGCTAGGTTCAGTTTGCAGGCTCATTGTATAATCCAGCGCAATGTTTTTTACTGACTTCCTAAAACTTAAGGATTGATTTAAATATGGCTCCAGAAAAACGCTTAACTCGTCGTCGTGGTATTTATTTGTTACCTAATTTATTTACCACGGGAGCCCTGTTTTCCGGTTTCTATGCGATTACTTCAGCAATGGGCGGGCGTTACGAAACCGCTGTTATCGCTATTTTTGTGGCAATGATTCTTGACGGGCTGGATGGTCGGGTAGCGCGACTGACTAATACGCAAAGCGAATTCGGCGCACAATACGACAGTCTTTCTGATATGGTCTCATTTGGCGCAGCTCCCGCTTTAGTGATGTATTTATGGGCGTTTTCGACCCTCGGCAAAGTGGGGCTGTTTGCGGCATTCGTCCATACAGCTGGCGGCGCATTACGCTTGGCACGCTTTAACACTCAACTTGAAACGGCCGACAAAAATTATTTTCAGGGCCTCCCAAGTCCTGCCGCTGCTGCGATCCTTGCCGGATTTATCTGGATTTGCCTGGAATATGATTACGATATAGAACTGTTCAAATATTTTGCACTGATCTTAACGATCAGCACCGGCTTGCTGATGGTGAGTAACTTTCGCTATTCCAGTTTCAAAAAAATCGATTTAAAAGGCAAAGTGCCTTTTATTGTCGCGATTGCCGTGATGCTGGCTATCGCTTTTGTGATGGCGCAGCCGCAAACAATGCTGTTCTTGTTGTTTTTAGGTTACGCGATTTCTGGCCCGGTTATTACCTTAGTCATGCGCAGGCGCAGGTTGCAGGGGCGTAAAGCATAAACTCTGCTTGAGACTGCGCAGTCATTGGCGTATAGTTGCGACTATGTTTATTCAAATCAACCATGCATTTCAAATATTTCTTTTCGGTAGCCTATCTGCCGAAACTGCCTTGTGTGTATGGCTACGCCTGCCTTTAAGATTCCTGCCCTGATGGGCAATCAATCTTTTTCTATTTAATTACTTATACCCCCCTATTTCCATGTATCGACGTAAGCGTCGATAGTTCTCCATCGATGGAGTTTTTTTATGAATGACAAGTTAATAATTTTCGATACAACCTTGCGCGACGGCGAACAAAGCCCTGGCGCATCTATGACTCGCGACGAAAAAATCAGAATTGCCAAGGCTTTAGAGCGTCTAAAAGTTGATGTGATTGAGGCCGGTTTTCCGGCTGCCAGTCCCGGCGATTTTGAAGCCGTACAAGCCGTAGCCAATGTTATCAAGGACAGCGTGGTGTGCGGTCTGGCCAGAGCCCTGGACAAGGATATAGACCGTGCAGGCGAGGCACTTAAAGGCGCTAACCGGTCGCGGATTCATACCTTTATCGCCACATCGCCGATCCATATGCAGATGAAGTTGCAGATGCAACCGGATCAGGTCATCGAATATGCGGTCAAAGCAGTCAAGCGTGCGCGGCAATATACCGATGATGTCGAATTTTCCCCGGAAGATGCCGGACGCTCGGAAGAAGACTTTTTGTGCCGGATACTTGAGGCGGTTATCGATGCCGGCGCCACGACGCTCAACATTCCCGATACTGTAGGCTACAGCATTCCCGATCAATTCGGCGCGACCATTGCCAACCTGATCCGGCGCATCCCTAATTCGGACAAGGCGATTTTTTCCGTACATTGCCACAATGATTTGGGGCTTGCTGTTGCCAATTCCTTATCGGCAGTCATGAATGGCGCACGGCAGGTTGAATGCACGATTAACGGCTTGGGCGAGCGCGCCGGTAATGCATCGCTGGAAGAAGTGGTGATGGCGGTTCGTACCCGTAAAGATGTGTTTACCTGCCAAACCGGCATCGACACCCGCGAAATTTTGACCTGTTCAAAGTTGGTGTCGTCTATCACCGGTTTTCCGGTACAGCCGAACAAAGCCATCGTCGGTGCGAATGCCTTTGCCCATGAGGCAGGCATCCATCAGGACGGCGTTTTGAAAAGCCGCGAGACTTACGAAATCATGCGTGCCGAAGATGTCGGCTGGACGGCTAACCGAATGGTATTAGGCAAGCATTCAGGCCGAAATGCATTTAAAAGCCGTATTACCGAGTTGGGCTTTGAGTTCGGCTCGGAAGAAGAGTTAAACGAGGCTTTTGCCCGCTTTAAGCAATTGGCCGATAAAAAGCACGAAATCTTTGATGAAGATTTGCAAACATTAATCTCGGAAGCCGGTTTTGAGGCCGAAGATGAGCATGTCAAATTAATCTCACTAAAAGTGTGTTCGGAAACCGGCGAAATACCTAATGCAACCGTTACTTTACGCGTCGATAACAAAGAAGTCACCGGTAATGCGGATGGCGGCGGCGCGGTGGATGCCAGCTTAAAAGCCATAGAAAAACTGGTCCAGTCGGAAGCTACGCTTGAGCTTTATTCGGTTAACAGTATCAGCAACGGCACCGATGCCCAAGGCGAAGTGACTATCCGTCTTGAGAAAGCGGGTCGGATTGTCAATGGTTTAGGTGCCGATACTGATATTGTTATCGCTTCAGCCAAGGCCTATATCAATGCATTGAATAAGCTGCAAAGCCCCGATCAACGTCGTCATCCTCAAAAAGGGGATGTTTGATTGAGGAACAAGGTGCAAAGCGAAAAAAATTCACGATGCAGGAGCGTCGCAAGCTGTGTTCCCGCGCCAGAGCGTGGGAACACTCAGTAAGCCGAGTCGGTTTTGGATAACGCTATGCGTCTGCAATATCTGGAGGCTATGGGAATTGATGTTTGGATTCCTAAAACTTCTGTCATTACCCAGCAAACGTCATTTCCTGAAGGTATAGCTGATAACATACTGCCTAAATCAACCGACAACTGGGAAACTTTGCAAGCCGAAGTCGTCCAATGCACTCAATGCGATTTATGCAAAACCCGCACCCAATCCGTTTTCGGCTCGGGCAATAAAAACGCCGATTGGATGATAGTCGGTGAAGCGCCCGGGCAAAACGAGGATCAACAAGGCTTGCCTTTTGTCGGTAACGCAGGACTGTTATTAACGGAAATGCTGCGAGCCACCGGTCTTGATCGTGAACAAGTCTTTATAACAAATATCGTAAAGTGCCGCCCTCCGGATAACCGTGAACCCAAATCCACCGAAGTTGACACTTGCAAAGCCTATTTGCTGCGGCAACAGGCGCTGATTGAACCGAAAATCATCTTGGCATTAGGTCATGTTGCTGCACAGACTTTGTTAAATACTGATGAGCCGATAGCCACACTTAGAGGCAAAATACATGCTTTAAATGATACGCCGGTTGTTGTAACCTATCACCCGGCTTACTTGTTAAGATCATTACTGGACAAGCGTAAAGCCTGGGCAGATTTAAAATTCGCGATGCAAATAGTTAAAAACCATAACAAGTAGGTCCTGTGGGGAATGTTAGAAAAAATAAAAAACTTTATGATTTATGATGCCGATAGAGAGTTCTACGCCAAAATATTTCCTGACTCAGTAGGCAGAAAAGATTTAATGCGTTTGAGGAAAATGCGTAGCTCCGATTTGCCCTGCGTTCTGGCAATTGAGAGAGCTAACTATCACTCCCCTTGGGGAGAAGACATTTTCAGGGATTGCTTTAAAGCTAACTATAGCTGTTGGGTCTGTGAAGAGAACGACACCGTGCTAGGCTACAGTATACTTGCGATGGCTGTAGGCGAGGCGCACATTTTAAACATTTGCGTAGCGTCTGCCGAACAGGGACAAGGAATAGGCCGTAAAATGCTGGAAAATCTTATCGAAACCGCTAGAGGCCGAGCGGAAACTATGTTCCTTGAAGTAAGGCCCTCCAATACCGTCGCCATTGCCCTTTACGAGAAAATGGGGTTTAACGAAATAGGGGTAAGAAAAGGTTATTATCCGGCAGAAAACGGCCGAGAAGATGCGCTCATGCTGGCAATGCAGATTTTTTAACGCTGTCGACAATTAGCCGCAAGCAAGATCTAGCAAGCGGAGTTTAAATGCCGAACGGGATTACAAACTCCGTTCGGCAGTGCTTTTTTATTTCAAGTTATCGGTAACATGCGGTTCGATAAGCTGGTACATGATTTGATGCATTTTTGGACTTGCAGCGATTACGTTGCCTGACTCCAGGTACTTATCATTAAAAGAAAAATCGGTAATCACGCCGCCCGCTTCTTTTATCAATAAAAGACCGGCGGCCATGTCCCACTCCATCAGGCCTATCTCCCAAAAACCATCCAAGCGACCCGCAGCCACATAGGCTAAATCAAGTGCCGCAGCACCCGCACGGCGAATTCCCGCTGAATCAGTCGCTAATGCGCGAAACATGTTCAAGTACGCATCCATGTGCAAACCGGTTTTAAACGGAAACCCGGTGCCGATTAAAGCTCCTTTTAAACTGGATTGATTGGTCACCCGAAGACGACGATTATTTAACATAGCGCCGCCTCCGCGTTTGGCGGTGAATAGCTCATCGCGTAACGGGTCATAAACGACGCCGACTTCAATTCGGCCTTTATGTTTTAAGGCAATGGAAACGGCGTATTGCGGAAAGCCGTGCAAAAAATTGGTAGTACCGTCCAACGGGTCAATAACCCAGACAAAATCGTTACCCGGATGCTCGCCGCTTTCTTCTGCCAGAATGCTGTGATCCGGATAGGCAGTCTTGATAATGTTGATGATTTCACGTTCGGCCATACGATCTATCTCGCTGGCATAATCGTTTTTACCTTTTTGATCGACCTTTAAATGACCGATATTATCTGATGAGCGGAGGATCAAGTCGCCGGCGCTTCTTGCGGCACGGACGGCAGTATTTAACATGGGTTGCATAGGCGGATTTATATTAAGCACGGACGACTGCATAGGTGCAATTGTCGAAAACCCCATATAATACCAAATATTTTGCTAAACTTAGGCTCTTTTTTTAACAAAGGACATCGCCTTGCTGTCTACTATAAAAATTGTACTGGTCGAAACTACCCATCCGGGAAATATTGGTGCCGTTGCCCGTGCAATGAAAAACATGAAGATGCATAACCTCTACCTGGTTGCGCCTAAAATCTTCCCCAGCGCCGATGCGACCTCCAGAGCTTCCGGTGCGGATGATGTGTTGGCGGGAGCAATCGTTTGCCAGACCTTACAAGAGGCCATTGCCGACTGCCAAGTGGTGATTGGTGCCAGTGCTAGAGGCCGAACCATCAGTTGGCCGGAACTGTCACCCAGAGAATGCGCTGAAAAGGTGTTAATCAATGAACCAGGTAATAAGGTAGCTATCGTTTTTGGGCGGGAAAACTCAGGTTTAAAAAATCACGAATTGGATTTGTGTCACTTTTTGCTGCGCATCCCCTGTAACAGCGAATACAGCTCTTTAAATATTGCCGCTGCCGTGCAGGTCATTTGTTATGAATTGTTTGTTGCATCCGGACAGGCAGCCGAAGAACAAATTTCAGTCGGCGACAAAGATGAAGACCCTTTAGCTACCGCAGCGCAAATGGAGTCTTTTTACCAGCATATGTCTGAAGCATTAACCGATATAGGTTTTATGCATCCGGCCAAATCAAAATCCATTATGCGACGGTTGCGGAGGATTTATAATCGTGTGCAAATGAATACCAAGGAACTGGACATACTCAGAGGTATATTGCGGATGTCTCAAGGCCACAAGAGGAATAACGATGCTTAACCGACTGAAAGAAGATATTGCCTGCGTATTCGACCGCGATCCAGCAGCACAAACGGTCTTTGAAGTCATCACTACCTACCCCGGATTTCATGCAGTTTTGATACACCGAATCAGCCATTTTCTATGGCTGGCGGGTTTCAGATGGTTAGCTCGCTTTATCGCCCATATCAGCCGCTGGCTGACCGGCATTGAAATCCACCCTGGAGCAGTCATCGGCAGGCGTTTTTTTATCGATCACGGCATGGGAGTGGTGATTGGCGAAACCGCCATTATCGGCGACGATTGCACCTTATATCATGGCGTAACCTTGGGCGGAACCAGCTGGGATAAAGGCAAGCGTCACCCGACCTTGCATAACGGCGTAGTAATCGGTGCTGGAGCAAAAGTCTTAGGTCCTATTGATATTGGCGAAAACGCCCGTGTGGGTTCAAACTCAGTCGTATTAAAACCGGTACCGAATGGGGCCACTGTGGTCGGAATTCCTGCTCATATCGTCGATCCAAATAGCAGAGCGGCAACCGCCGAACGCGACAAGATTGCTTACAAAATGGGGTTCCATGCCTACGGAGCAACAACCGATGTAGCCGACCCCATTGCCTACGCAATTAATCACATGCTGGATCATATTCAAGCAATGGACAAGCAAATAGAAACTCTACATAAAGCGCTTAATGATGCCGGTATTAAATACAAGGAATCCCCAATATCTAAATTGGACGGCTGCGAAATTGAAGACGGCTATGGAAGAGAAGAAGAAAATTGAAAGTTACAAGGCGAAAAAATCTGCATCAGGACTTAAGTTGTATAGTGTCTCTCACCCCTTATTTTCCTACCCATAATAGTTGACTATTCTGCTAGGTTAAGTATAGTAACAATATCTTAACGGTATTTATAGAGGATACTAATTGTGCGTTTAACTACTAAAGGTCGCTATGCGGTCACTGCAATGCTCGATTTGGCTTTTCACAGTCAAATCAAGCCAGTAACCCTGACTGACATTGCGGCTCGTCAAACTATTTCCTTGTCTTATCTGGAACAACTATTTGCCCGCTTACGCCGAGCAGGTATGGTGAAAGGAGTGCGCGGACCAGGCGGCGGTTACAAGCTGTGTCGCAAAACCAGCGAAATTAATATTGCTGACATTATCGCAGCAGTCGATGAACCGCTTGATTCAACTAAATGCGGCGGCGAGGCCAACTGTCAAAAAGATCAGGCTTGTTTAACCCATAATCTGTGGATGGGATTAAGTGAACAGATTAGAGATTATTTGGAAGGCATTTCTTTAGCCGATCTGTTAGAAAAAAATCAGGTTCAGGAAGTCGCTAAAAGACAGGATCAGGATGCTCAGAAAGTTGTTGAAATTTATCGTCACCCCGAATAACGCCCGTGGCGCGCCTGCTCCCTGCCGACTTGCGGCATACACATTGTCCCTAGCGACATTTGCATGATCTACCTGGATCATAACGCGACCACAGCTATAGATGGCCGCGTTTTGGAAGCAATGCTTCCCTTCTTGACAACATTCTACGGAAATCCTTCCAGCTTGTATCGTCACGGCAGAATTAGCCGTAGCGCAATCGATACAGCTCGAGAACAACTTGCATCGCTAATCGGCGTTCAACCGAGGCAAATTATTTTTACCAGCGGTGGTACTGAAGCCAATAATCTGGCCTTGGCAACGTTAGCCCCCAAGGCCGGACTCGCTGTTTCAGCCATTGAGCACCCTTCAGTTCTTGAGCCTGCCTTGCATCTGCAAAGTCTGGGGCATCGACTTACCCTGCTTGCTGTCGATGTCAACGGACAGATAACGCAGGAGGCTATCGACAAAGTTATTTCGCTAAAACCTAGCCTAGTTTCGATAATGCTGGCTAATAACGAAACAGGTGCAGTGCAGAATATCGCAATCTATACCGAGCAACTAAAAGCCCAGGGCATCAATATTCATACCGATGCCGTTCAGGCACTGGGCAAAATCCCTGTCGACTTTAACCGACTCGGTGCTCATTTTATGTCATTGTCTAGCCATAAAATATACGGTCCCAAAGGCTGCGGCGCACTGATCTTTGAAAAATCAATGGCGATAACGCCGGTCATGTTAGGTGGCGATCAGGAACAAGGATTCAGAGCCGGAACTGAAAATGTCGCGGCTATTGTCGGCTTTGGTAAAGCAGCGGAACTGGCCAAAACCGAACTTGCCGAACGCCATACACATTTGCTAAAACTTAGAACGCTTCTGGAACATGGCTTAAATGCCATTCCAGGCCTGACTGTTTTTGCAGAGCAGGCAGAGCGATTGCCCAATACCGTGCAGATAGGTATCCACGGTATTGATGGTGAAATGCTGCTAATGCAGCTGGATCAAAAAGGCATCGCCGTGTCCAGCGGCTCAGCTTGCGCCAGCGGAGTCAGAGAGCCCAGTCCGGTTTTGGTCGCCATGGGCATTGATGCTGCTCAAGCAAAAAGCGCAATTCGTATCAGTTTTGGAAAAGCCAACACTGAAGCTGAAGTCATTGAACTCATTAAACAATTAAACTCATTAACAAGATAAAGAGGTTGTATGTCTGTCTCATTAACTGAAAGTGCTGCAAGGCAAATTAAAAAGCAACTGGAAAAACGCGGCAAAGGCTTGGGTTTAAAGTTGGGCGTAAAGCAATCCGGCTGCTCCGGTTATGCTTACACAATTGATTATGCCGATGCACTGAATGAAGCCGATGCAGTATTTGAAAGCTTCGAGGTAAAAGTCATCGTAGCTGCAAGCGACCTGGAATTTATCGACGGTATAGAGTTGGATTATCGCCGGGAAGGCATTAACGAAGCTTTCCAGTTCAATAATCCGAATGTAAAAGGCACCTGCGGCTGCGGCGAGAGTTTTTCTGTTTAATCAGCCCCCTCTTCTTGCCATGCTCATGCGCGTCTTCTCCGATGCATGAGCAATGCTACTATCTTTTGGCGCTCACAGCACACCCTACGGAAACATGACGCGTCATTAAGCTATGCTATTCATCCTAGTGAATATGCACCTCTCGTGACTTTGTCATATCGCTTCGGCGTAAAGTATAGCGATCTGCCGACCAACCTGTCATCCGCATTCCATCACTATTAAGCTGAATGAGCGTTCCTTCATTCTCAATATAATATTGCCGTGCGGTTGATTCCTTGCGCGGCGTTAAAATAACGATTTGCTTGTCATCATCCCAACTGTATTTGCCTTTTTCAAAAAACTCCTTTGAAGAATCCTTTGCCGGCTGAGTCACCAAAAGATAATTGTTCTTTTGCTTTAAAGACAGCGTCGCTTTAATCCCGTCGCAATCTTCGCAAGGAAGATAACCGTAAAAAACACCATGAAACTCCAGACTCTTATCGACAGGGATTAAATGGACGGCATGATCTGAATTTTGCTGACGATTCATAACCCGTGCATTGAGAAGTTTTTTTTGGTCTTCAAGATCCGTTCCTGCCATTACAGGGGACATAGCCAAAAGCAGAGTGCTGGAAAAAATCAGAGTCAGGTTTTGTATAAATAGTTTTTTTAAAGTTGGCATATAAGTTCCTTTTTTGGTAATTCGGACGGCTTGTTTAGTGTGATTTAAATAATTTTACCCTGCAAAAGCACCTTTTAATAGCACTGACATAAATTGCTCTACGTAGCGTTTGCACTCCGACGACGTAGAACGATAACCTTGTACGCTATTGCATTCCTACAGATGCACTTTATCGAATGATCCATATAATGAATGTCCGATGTCGTTCAAGCTGAATCAAAACTCACAAACAAAAGCACCTGTAATGACACTTATTCCACTTACCTTCATATCATGGAAATCTTATAATGACCGTTCAATAACAATGTCGCAAAATGAGAAAACGACATCTAAAATTCCATTCCGTCGTCTTCTTTAAATGACACAATTACAGGCGTTTTTAATGTCTATAGTGTACATTAGTCGATTTTGTGTGAAGTGTTTCTACAGAACCACCTAATTCAAGAATACAGGGTAAAAACCTTTGACCGACAGAGCAAAAAACAGATCTAGGCTCGACGACAAACTGATAATTAAAGCCATTCCCGTGCGCCTAAAATACAGGTTATGGAAATGACTAACCTCTTAAAATGACTTAAACAATGCTAATGACCACACAAGAATCAATCCATTCAGCAACGCCAATTGATTTTAACGCAATTAAAAACTTAATTCACAATGAAACAGCGGCCGTAGATAAGCTTATCTTAGAAAGATTGAGCTCCAGGGTTCAGCTGATCAATGAAATCGGTTACTACATTATCAGCAACGGCGGTAAAAGAGTGCGCCCGTTGCTGTTATTTTTGACCGCCAAAGCCTTAGGCAACGCTAGCGATCATCATATTACCTTAGCCGCTGTAGTCGAATTTTTACATACTGCCAGTTTATTACATGATGATGTGATTGATGAAGCAGATTTGCGCCGTGGTCGAGAATCCGCCAACTCGGTTTGGGGAAACGCCGCCAGCGTATTGGTTGGTGATTTTTTGTATTCTAATGCCTTCCAAATGATGACGCGTACCAACGATGTAGAGGTGATGGATTTAATTTCAGCAACGGTGTCCACCATTACCGAAGGCGAAGTATTACAACTGATAAACTGTCATAATCCTGATACCAGCGAAGCGCAATATATGGACGTTATCGCCTGCAAAACTGCCACTTTATTCAGCACTTCTGCCCATCTTGCCGCTTTGATTGCCGAAGCCACGCATGAACAAAAACAAGGTTTGATTGATTACGGTCTGCATTTAGGTATGGCTTTTCAGTTGATTGATGACGCGCTGGATTATTGTTCAAATACCGAAGAGCTAGGGAAAAATTTAGGGGCTGATTTAGCCGAAGGCAAGCCCACATTACCGTTAATTTATGCCATGCAAAATGCCCATCCCGATGAGGGGCAAATTATCGTTGATGCGATTAAAAATGGCGCAGGGGAGGCATTTTCTCAAGTTTATGCGGTCGTTATGAAGACTGATGCAATTGCCTATACCATTCAACGTGCCGAACAACAGGCAGCAACAGCTATTGCCGCTTTAGAGTGTTTATCGGATTCGATTTATAAACAAGCGTTGATTGATTTGGCGAAATTTTCTGTGCAGCGCAATCATTAAGGGTTATTTTGTCGCGGTGAATATGCAATATTCTGCTAATCGGTTATGAAAAAAATCATATTGCGCTAAACCCACTTGATAATTATCGGTTTGCGCTTGTGAACGTAACCCCAGCCATTGACTTAGTTTTTGTACAGGCGCTAAACGCTGGGCAGTCTGATACATATATTTTGATGACGGCAGCACTTGCCGACTAATATCAATAGTATGTGACGCTTGGAACCCTGCTTGTTGTAATAATTGCAAAAACTCTGCGCGCTCAGCTAAATTCGGCAGCATCCAGCCGTTCAAAAACGCCATTACTGTTTGCCATTCATGTTCATCAAACTGACGCCGCAACATAAACGCATCGCACAGAGCTAAACGACCACCCTTTTTTAATACGCGATACGCTTCTTTTAAGAAATCGCCTTTGTTTAACGCATAGCAAGAACTTTCCAACGCCCAAACCACATCAAACGATTCATCTGCAAAAGGTGTTTGGCAAAAATCAGCGACTTTAAATTCTACTAATTCAGCAAGTTGACGGCGTTTAGCATTTTTTTTGGCATAATCGGCCTGTTTTTGGCTGAGGGTAATGCCTGTGACTTTATTCTGATGCTGACTGGCCATCCATAGCGAACTACCACCTAAACCGCAGCCTGCATCCAAAACGTGATCGCTCGATTTAATACCCGCTGCTTTATAAAGCTCGCTATTGGTATTTAACAAAGCTTGGTGATGATGGTAAGGCTTATCTTCATTCCAATAACCGTAATGCAAGGCTAAATTATCACGATTACACCAGGCAAATAAATAATCGTTATGACACTCTTCATAATACTGAACAGTGTCGGCTAACAACTTTTCATTAACTACGTCCGCATCTTTGCTTGGATTTTTTGCATGATAATCGTTGTTTGGGTCTAAGTAATAACTGGTTGTACTCATAATTATTTTTTAGTCGCGGTAAACACGCAATATTCGGCATAACGTTCACGAAACATCTCGTATTGCGCCAAACCGGCATAATAATTAGCGGTTTGTGCTTTGCTGCGCAAACCTAACCATTGACTGATTTTCTGCACAGGATATAAACGCTTACCGACTTTATACATATATTCAGCCGATTGAATCGTCTGCTCATGAATGTAATCTAATTCAATCTGTGCAAAACCAGCGCCTGTTAATAAACCTTCAAATTCATCGCAATAGCACAAATTAGGAACCGCCCAACCGTTAAAAAAATCCATCATAGTTTGCCATTGCGCTTTATTAAATTCTCGCTGCATCATAAAGGCATCGCAATAAACAAGTCGCCCGCCTTTTTTTAATACGCGATACGCTTCTTGTAAAAATTTTCCTTTATATTGGGTATGACAAACGCTTTCCGCTGCCCAAACCACATCAAAGCTTTCATCGGCAAACGGTGTTGCGCAAAAATCGGTTTTGACAAAATTAGCTAACTCGGCAACCTTATTTTTCCGGGCTTGCTTAGTTGCATATTCAACCTGCATCCCGCTAATGGTTACGCCTGTGGCACGATTGCCATATTTTTTCGCCATCCAAATGGAACTGCCACCAATGCCACAACCTGCATCCCATACATAATCTGTCGGTTTAATCCCTGCTTTGTCATACAGCAATTGGTTTTTATTTATCAAAGCTTGATGCTGCTGATAAGGCTCCGGCGAATCCCAATAACCATAGTGAAAAGCGAGATTGTCGCTATTACACCAAGCAAATAAATAGTCGTTGTGACAATCTTCAAAATGCTGGGCGGTATCTTCCACCAGCTCTCGCTCAGAAAGACTGATATTTTTGGCTAAGCTATCGTCACGATAGTCTTGGTCTGGTTTTAAACGGTATAGAATTTGTTCAGTCATAATATTTGTCAACTTCAATGTGGGCGAAAAACCCCCTGTTAAAACTTATAAATTGTGTGCAATCTTACAAAGTCATTATTCTTCCAGCGTCCAAACAGCGTATCTTTAGCTCCGTTAAAATAACCACCTTCTAAGCGCAAGCTTAAGTTATCGGTCGGCTTGTATTGCGTTCCGCCAAAAAGTCCACCATTTCCTACAATATTATAGGCGGCAGTAAAAAAATATCCCCATTGCTGGCTTTGTTCAATTTCAATTTTCGTTAATACGCTGTTGCGGAAAGGACGAGCCGCTCTGGAACTGGTTGCAACGAGGCTACTATTTTCAGTGTCGACTACTTCATCGCCAGACCATTGCAGTGTGCTGGTAATTTGATTAAGTCCTAATAGGTTAGCAAATTGACTGTCGGTATAGCCGATACTTACGCTGTAGCGAATAAAATCTTCATCGGTGTTTTTATCGGCAATTTGATAAATGGCTTCGCCGGAAAACTTCCATTCCTCAATCACTTTCAAAACCCCGGCACTGATTGAGGTGGCAAGCGACTCGGTTTTAATGCGCTGATTTATCTGGGTGCCATAAGTTAAAATCGGGTAAATCGAAGGGCCATGATGCAGCAGACCAAAAAAATCATAGCCTCCCCGTGTGCCTTTGTATTGCAATAAATACCCGGCATTTTCTATCCTGACTGGGCGAAACTTTTCTTCTATCTGGTAACTAGCCGCTAAGAAAGTAAATTCAGGGTCATTGGTATTACCAAGCCAGCGGGAATAATCGGATGGAATTAGGTTTTTTTCAGGGATAGGCATTACTTTGAAGCTTAAGGTATCGTCATCAACAAAATAATTAATACCGGCTTGCCATACGCCGGAGCGGTAAACTTGAGTAGGATTAGTCAGGTTGTAAATCCCAAACCGATCCACTGGCGAATAGACTTCTGATAGCCCTGTTTGCAAATAGTCTTTACCTGCCATTAGCTCAAAATCATCGCGTTCGTAACGTAACCACGCGCTATTAAAATCAAATATTTTCGGTTGTCTACTGCGATCGCCTGGATTTCTAAACGCACCCAAATAGGCTTGTTTTTGACTTGAGTAAGTGGCATAAAACTCCATTCCTGCACTGATATGATCGCTTAACTGGGTTTGCGATTTTGCGGTCAGGCGAGTTGCAAACGCCACATCGTCATTATCGGCTTCATCAGCAGCAACTTTTTTAAAATACCCGGTGACCGAGCTGTCTACTTCATATTGGGCGTTATCAATAAAACGGATAAGCGGGTTTTCTTCTGCAACCACTAGCGAACTGAATAAATAACAACTGGAAAGACTTAACAACCGTAGCATTCTTGACATCTATTCGCTCCTGATTAACTCGAGTGCTGCATTTGAGTAGTTCCAGCAAGCAATCGCGCTAACGCTTTGCTGATGTTATGGTTGAGTTTGGCGTGCAGTCTTGGGTAAAAACGCATGGCAGATTCAACCTGGTCTTGATTGAGCATCACCACGCGTAACGGTTCGCTGCCTTCGGAAACTATAACGGAGGCAGTGCGAGCGACATTGCCTGCATAACCCGCTTCACCAAAACTGTCACTCCAGCCTAACTGCGCAATTAATTTTTCATGATCACCGTCATGGTAAGTAACTTCGACTGTGCCTGATAAAATGATAAACAGTTCACTGCCCATTTCACCCTGTTGAACGACGGTTTCACCAGGCTTATATTCCCGCATTTTCGACAATAAAATCACTCGCTTAATCTGAAACGGACTCATGTCAGCAAACACAGCGCTTTTGGCGAGTGCTTGTTTATCTAGATTCAAGGCAATCACATCCCAGAGACTGACTAACCGAATACGTTTAAATAACACGGGGGTGATGAGTAAATCGCTCAGCATAGCAACCAACATGGTTAATGCCGACAACAATCCAAACTGGGCAATAATTTGAAAACTGGAAAATTGCAACATCAAAAAACCAGCCATTAAAGCCAGCGAGGTTGAGATTACGGGAATTGCCTCGATTCTCACTGAGCGTATGGTTGCCGCATTTTGGTCGCCATCTATACGACACTCTTTATTATAGGTACTGAGAATATGTATGGTGTCATCAATGGCAATACCAATGGCAATAACAGAAACTAAGGCGGTGCCGGGATTTAACGGAATACCCAATAAACCCATGGTGCCGAACATAATAACCACAGGAATAAGATTGGGAATTAAAGTTACCAAGCCTGCGGTAACGGATGAATATAGCAAAGACATTAAAATACCAATCACCACAATCAGTAATACTAAAGAATATTGTTGGCTGGTGAATAACGATTCAGCGGCTTTATTTACCATCAGGTTTTTACCTGTGAGATAAAAACGATTACTATCGCCTAAGGCTTGATTAATTTGGTTGGTTAACATCGCAAGATCGGTATTTAACTCATCAGATTTTGATAAATTATGCCGAACGACTAGATTGACCCGTCTGCCATCGGCACTGATAACACGCTCTAAATCGTTGCGTTGAAAAAGCAATAAATATTGTTCCACCAGTTCACGCGATTGCGGCACAGTATAAAACGCTTTATCGCCTTGGTGCATTTCCTGATTAACCAGTTTTAAAAAATCATTAACAGACGTTACTTTGTCGTAAACACCTTGTTTAGCCATCGCTTGTTCGATGAATTCTATTTTTTTCAGCTCTGCCGGGTCTTTAAAATCAGCGTGTTGCGCCGCTTCTACAGTGATAAAAAATACCTGCATTCCTGCCAAATCTTCATGTAGGGTTTGACTGTCGATAACGAGTTTATGATCGGGCTTAAAAAATGACATTGGATCATTACTGACCGTAATTTGCGTAGCAAAGCCGACAAACACAAGCACAGAAACCGCGGCCACACTGAGAATTTTAACTTGGTGAAATTCGATAGCATTTTCTATAAAGCGCACAAACCGTGCTTCCCACGCCTTAGAACTGGCAATATCAGTGGTCATTTTAGCTTGCTTAGGGCCAAATAAACTTAATAACAACGGCAATAACAACACCGTTGTAACTAAGTTTGCCAGCATGGCTATGGAACTGGCGATACCGAAATCTCTAATCAGGGTAATGTCGCTAATGGTATTCGACAAAAAACCAATCATGGTAGTAAATGAGGTAATAAAAATCGGCAAACCCACATGAATTGCCATAAAGCGTATGGCGGGGAAACGCTCAGAACTGTTATTTTCTTTCAAGCCCTGTAAATAAGAAGCTAACATGTGAGTGTCTTCAGTCGAGCCGATGACAATCACTAAGGCCGGTAAAATAGCGATTAATAAATTAAGTGGAACACCGCAATACCCCAGAATGCCCAGTGTCCAAATAATACTAAGCCCGGCGGTAATCAGCGGAATAAAAACTGCCACTGAAGTTCTTAGCATTAACATAATGCTAATAATTAATACTGAAACAGCTAATGGGGTAAGAAACAATAAATCATCCCCTAAACCTACTGCAAAATCGACATTGACTCTGGGCGCTCCGACTTGAAAAACATGGCTAAATTCAGCCTGTAAGGGTTGTATGGTTTTTTCAATCAGCGCATGAGCATCGCGGTTAAATTCGGATTCTCGAAAGCTCGGTCTTAAGGTGACAATGATTGCTGCTTTGGTGCCGTCTTCCGATAGTTGATTAGCTTTGATTAAGGGGCTATACATTGCGTTGCTTTTAATAGCGGCAATCTCTTCTTTGCTTTCTGGCAAAGTATTAATCAGCGGGGCAATTTCTAGGCCAGAGCCATTATCGCGTATGCTTAAAACAGTGGATAAGCTTTCAACCTTTTCCACAATATCCAAGTTTTGCAACGCGTAAGTCACCTCATCCAACACTTTCAGCTTTTGCGGGGTAAAAAGCTCATCGCCTTGATAATGAACCAGCACGATATTGTCAGAACCGAATTCCTTCACTACCGTTTGATAGGCGGGCAGCATGGGATCATTGCTACTGAGCATACTGTCCGCACTGGTATCGACTTTAAGTCCTAATAGTCCATAACCCGTTACCGCAGTTAAAAAAACAGCAATTAAAAAAGTTATGACAGGTTTTTTAGCCCCAAAAGTCACTATTTTTTCAATGGCTGCACTCTGAAGTTCTATATTTTTGCCGTGGCTGGCTTCTGCTTGTGGAGCTGAC
>JADHTX010000021.1 GCA_016784875.1 Methylobacter sp. | reverse complement strand
ATTTTGCCACTTCAAGGAAGCTATTGACGACTGCCTTGATAAGGTGAAATCTGCTTTCAAGGAACAAGTTAAAACACTTTTAAACCCAAAATTCCAGCTATTTGAAAAATCCGCAGGCGTGACCGGGTGAAGTATAAATGCGCTGTCTCCGCAGGATATAGGTCATGAATAAAGCGCCTGATCTGATAAAGGGAGCCATTTTTCAATAATGCTGTAACCTGCTTTAGTAAAAGCCCGTTATTGTATTTTTTTGTAGCAAATGATACAGAAGATAGATCCATTGAAAATCTCCTTAACTAATAATGATTAACATGATAAATAGGCTAAAAAACCTATTTCGAATTGATAAGCTAATACTATATGGACGGATATTCTCCTCCATATATTATCTGCACTCCACATTTCCCTGTGGTGTATGCGAAAACTTGAGTGTTGCCGAAGCAACTAAGAAATGTACGATAAAATGCTTATTGTAATTCCCGATGCCGGACTATTACATTAAAAAAAGGACCTTTAAACTGCTTGGCGAATGCATCCACCAAATAAACTGAACGATGTTGTCCACCCGTACATCCTATAGCCACGGTCAAATAACTACGGCCTTCGGCCTCAAAACGGGGAATCCATCGTTCAAGAAATCCGGAAATGTCTTTAAAAAACTCGGCAACATTTTCTTGATGATTAAGAAAATCGATGACCGGCTGATCTTTTCCTGTTAATCCTCGTAACTCCGGTATCCAATAGGGATTGGGTAAACTGCGGGCATCAAACACAAAATCCGCATCCAGAGGAACACCATGCTTAAACCCAAACGATTGAAACTGCAAAGAAATATGTTTGGCATCCCTTTCGCCAACCTGCTCCCGGATAAGCTCACGCAATTGATGATAATTCGTACGACTGGTATCAATAACCACGCTGGCGTACTTTGAAACCGGCGTCAGCATTTCCTTTTCAATTTTTAATGCTTCTTTTAACGGTACATTTAAATCCGTCAACGGATGCCGCCGCCGGGTCTCACTATAGCGTTTCAATAAGGTAGATTCTTCAGCCTGCATAAAGATGATTTCGCAGTCGATCTCTTTATTACGTATTAACTCCAGGCTTTCAGAAAAATTGACTAGGCTTTCGCTCTGATTTCTGGCATCAATACCTATAGCTGTTTTTGCATAAGTAAGCTTATCCACCAACATGACGTGGTTAATAAAGTCTTCCAGCAAAGTGACGGGGAGATTATCGATGCAGTAATAGCCGCAATCTTCCAGCGTATCCAAGGCGATACTTTTGCCCGAACCGGAAAGACCGCTGACGATTAATAGTTTCATGATTGAGGATCAAGGTTAAGGCTCAAGATCCAAGGTACAAACACCTTTCGCCCTGAACCTTTCACCTGCTCTTTATCTATGCTGTGCAGTCTTTTCTTTATGCTTGGCAATTTGACGATCTAATTTATCTACCATATGGTCAATAGCCACATACATATCTTCCTGATGATCTTCGGCAAAAATTTTAGCGCCACTCATTTGCAACGTTGCTTCGGCCTTTTGAATTAATTTTTCCACGCTTAAAATAACGTGCACCTCAGTAACATTATCAAAATGGCGTGCTAATTTTTCAAATTTTGAATCAATGTGCGCTTTTAAAGCATCGGTTACTTCAAGATGATGGCCTGTTACGATAACTTGCATGAGATAAACTCCTTATATATGGTGAATGATTAGTTTGTTGTGGGTGTCAAGTAAGCATTATAAAATACGCTTACGCTGACTTGATGATGAAATGAGCATCGCTTCGCGATACTTGGCAATTGTCCTTCTAGCAACATTAATGCCCTTTTCTTTTAATAGCTCGGCTATTTTACTATCACTTAACGGTTTTGCCAGATTTTCATTGCTGATTAGCTCTTTAATAAACGCCCTTATGGCCGTAGATGAACACTCCCCTCCTCCTTCTGTTGATACATGACTGGAAAAAAAATACTTGAATTCGACGATACCATTGGGGGTATGCATAAATTTTTGCGTGGTCACTCTGGATATTGTGGACTCGTGCAATTCCAGTTCTTCTGCAATATCCCTCAATACCATGGACTTCATTGCAATAGAGCCATGTTCAAGAAACCCGGTCTGCTTTTCGACAATGCACCGGGCAACACGCAATAAGGTATCGTTACGACTGTGAAGACTTTTAATAAACCATCTTGCTTCCTGCAAATGATCTTTCATGCAGGCATTGTCTTTGCTGTTATCAGCCCGTTTTATCATGCCGGAATAAAATGGATTGATACGTAACTTAGGTGCTATATCGGGGTTTAGGGTGACCTGCCATTTATCGTTTCGCTTGGTTACGTAGACGTCGGGGATAACGTATTCTGAGTCCGATTCCTGTATCTGCGCACCCGGCTTAGGATCTAAGGTTCTAATCAACGCCACCACCTCATCCAGTTGACGTTCAGTCACTCCCAGTTTTCGCATCAATTTCGACTGCTCATGGGTAGCTAACAAATCCAAATACCGGGTAACAAGGGTCAGCGCCTCCTCTTTATATGGCGTAGCCTCAGGCAACTGCTGTATCTGCAATCTCAAACAGTCTTTTAAATCGATAGCAGCAACGCCAGCCGGATCAAAGTTTTGCACCCTGTGCAGTACCGCGTTAACTTCGTCAAAATCCAGCTCCTCTAACTGGCTCTGCAAACCCTTAAAAATTTCTTCGGGAGCACTACTCAGATAACCGTCCTCATTAATAGAATCAATAATAGCCAAGGCAATAGCATGATCCCGCTCTGAAAACGAAGTCAACTCCACTTGCCATAACAAATGATCCAGCAAAGTTGAGGATTTGCTGCGCTGCGTTTCAAATTCAATCGTCTCAGCAGAATTGCCACCCGACTCCATCGCGTATTCATAAACATCGTCCCAAGAAGAATCGATGGGCAGTTCGTCCGGCATATCGGTTTGAGAGCCTTGACTAGTCAATAAATCCGCATTTTCAATTTTTTTATCGGGCGTTAATTCGGCTTCCTGAACAGTATGCTCTTCCTCATTAACTTCCAGCATCATATTAGACTCAAGAGCCTGTTGAATTTCCTGCTGCAATTCTAATGTCGACATCTGCAACAACTTGATCGCCTGTTGCAATTGCGGCGTCATTGACAGCTGTTGACCTAGTCGAAGATTTAAGGATTGTTTCATTTAAAATAAAAGATGCAAGGTTAAAGGTTCAAGGCAAAAGGAGAAAGTCGACATACAACAATAATTTTAATCTTATATTTTTCACCTTTTACTCTATATCTCATTAAAGACTAAAATTATTGCCTAAATAAACTTTACGCACTTCTTCATTGGCAACTATAGCTTCCGCGCCGCCTTCGGCAATCACTCTACCATTGTTAAGTATATACGCACGATCACAAATGCCTAATGTTTCCCTGACATTATGTTCGGTAATCAATACGCCAATACCGCGTTCTTTCAAATGCTCTATGATTTTCTTTATATCATCTACCGATATCGGATCTACACCGGCAAAAGGCTCGTCCAGCAGTATAAATTTCGGGTCAGTCGCCAACGCCCTGGCAATTTCAACACGCCGCCTCTCTCCTCCTGACAAGCCCAAGGCGGTTTGATCGCGTAGATGGAGAATATGGAATTCCTGCAACAATTCTTCAATTACCAGCTCTGCCTGCCCTTGTGTTAAATCAGAGCGGATTTGTAAAACGGCACGCAAATTATCTGCCACACTCAGCTTTCGAAAAACCGAGGGTTCCTGCGGTAAATAGCCTATCCCAAGCTGCGCCCTCAAATGCATCGGATGATGGGTAATGACCTGTGAATCCAGTGTAATTTCACCCTCATCTGCTTTAATCAAGCCTACCATCATATAAAAACTGGTCGTTTTTCCTGCACCGTTGGGGCCCAGCAAGCCGACAACTTCACCGGTATCAACATGCAATGAAACGCCATTCACCACATTACGTTTATTGTAATTTTTAATCAGCTGTTTTGCGGCTAGTCTGGTCATGATTAATCAAAAATTCGGGGCTAAAAGACAAAAGGTGGAAAAATATCAATTTAAATCTTGCGCCTTTCGCCCGATCATTCACTATTCTCGTTTACAGTCGGTTGCTCTTTTGCTTTTGGTTGTTCTTTCTCTTTCGGTTGCAACACGACATGAACGCGTTTGCTAGTCGATTCCTTTTCGCCGGCTTTAACTAACGACGTTTTAAGGTCGTACACAATCCTGTCACTGGAATAAGCTCCCGTCTCACGCCAGACAGTGGCTTTATCAATCAAAACCAATAAATTCTTTTTAGGATAATACTCGCCTGTTAACGCCTCACCGGTTATGTCCTGTGCTCCTTCGTTAGGCGTTTGTTTAAATTTTGCCAGATTACCGGTAAATACCAGCTTATCCGCTTCACCGTCTACAAAATATACCACCAACTTATCCGAAAGCACCCGAATACTGCCCTGAATTGAGACGACATTACCCGTATAAATACTGATTGCTTTTAGGTCATCATACGTCGCTGTATTTGAATCGATAATTATCGGCTGGTTGGCGTCGCTTTCCAATGCCGAAGCACCCTCACTATAAAGCGCCAGTAATAGCAAGCAACAGCGACTTCCCAGCAATGCGAGGCTGCAAGGTTTCTTATTTTGTTTCATAGTTCCCCTTAACATTAGAGAGCAATTCAATATGAATCGGTTCTGCAAAAGTCAGCTTCATACCGACTCCAGTCGTCCAGTTCGGCAAACTTACCAACTCTGCCCACGCATCCGTTTCTGCATAACTGGTTTCCGGTTTTACTTTTAAGTTAAAAGTATAGATTTTAAGCTCCCTGACTCCTTCAGCCGCCGCCCTGTCAACAACGACTTTGCCATTTAACAACAAGTCCTTGCCATCGGCAGACAAAATGCCTACTTCTGATTTAACCACCCACGGCGGGGTTTTTTCGTTATAAAAAAACATCACTGGATTTACCATATGTGTAGTGCTGTCATCGCTATAATGAACCATTTCATCGGCAACCAGTTTACTTTTCGGCCTGCCGAATTCACTCATTTCCCATTTTATATAACCCTTGCTGAAATAATCAGGGCTATGCACAGGAACCGTTATTCGGCTAAATTCATCGGAACTGGTCAATTTAACCAGCCACCAGCTCGCTACCGCGATAATAATCAGATATAAATAACTGTAATTGCCGTTTAATCGGGTCATTTTAGATAAGCATTCAAAACTTCATCAAAATGCCCTTGTGCCTGCATAATAAAATCACAGACTTCCCTGACCGCACCCTGCCCTCCCGGTAATGCCGTACACCAATCGGCATATTGTTTAACAGCGAAGTTTGCATCATTTACCGCAATCGCCAGGCCGACTCTAATCATTATCGGTAAGTCTATAACATCATCACCTACATGTGCAGCCTGATCTGGCGTTATACCTATTCTTTCAATAATTTCATTAAACGCGGCAATTTTATTCTCATGGCCCTGATACACATACTCGATACCTAGATTTTTCATGCGCAACGCAACCGATTTCGATTTGCGTCCTGAAATTACCGCGACCTCGACTCCTGTCTGTCGCAACATCTTGATGCCATGACCGTCCTGAGCATGAAATGATTTGTATTCGTTGCCATCATTATCAAAAAACAACTTGCCATCTGTTAATACCCCGTCGACATCCAAAATCAATAACTTAAGCTTCTTGGTTTTTTCCACAAGCAAATGCATATTATCTCCCGTTATCACACAATGCCTGCTCGAATCAGGTCATGCATATTCAATGCACCTATCACTCTGTGCTGCAGGTCAACAACGATTAACGCATTAATCTTTTTCTGCTCCATAATTTGCATAGCTTCAGCCGCCAGCATATCCGCTAAAATTACCGCACAATTCGGTGTCATCACTTCGGTTATAGCGGTCTTGTGTACATCAAAGTTCCTGCCTAACATTCTCCGCAAATCTCCATCGGTAAAAATACCGATAACACGATTATCCGCATCAACTATCGCCGTCATGCCCAGCTTTTTCTCGGTCATCTCCAACAAAGCGTGACTAATAAGCGCAGAATCCGGAACTGAAGGCACCTTTTCATCGGCATGCATGATATCCCTTACCATTAATAACAACCGTTTACCTAAACTGCCGCCGGGATGAGACAAGGCAAAGTCATCGCGTGTAAAGCCCCGTGCTTCCAGCAAAGAAACCGCCAATGCATCGCCCATCACCAATGCTGCTGTAGTACTAGAGGTAGGCGCAAGTCCCAGCGGACACGCTTCTTGCTCAACAGCCACGTTGATATGGGTGGTGGAAAACTTAGCCAGCGTTGAGGCGGGATTGCCGGTCATGGCTATTAACGGTACGCCCAGTCGTTTAATAATCGGCAGTATCGTTAATACTTCCTCGGTTTCTCCTGAATTCGATAAAGCCAGCACCACGTCCTGCTGAGTAATCATACCCAAATCGCCATGACTGGCCTCGCCCGAATGCACAAAAAAAGCAGGCGTTCCGGTACTGGCTAAAGTCGCAGCAATTTTACCGGCGATATGTCCTGACTTACCCATTCCGGTAACCACAACGCGCCCTTTACACTTAAACATTAATTTGCAGGCGACCACAAAATCATCATTAATTTGTTCGGCTAATGCGGCAATCGCCTGTGTTTCCACCTGAATAACGGCTAGACCCAATTCTCGGAGCTTTTGATCATGTAATTTCATTTATCTATATAAAAATATGTTTTCAATCGCTCAAATTCTTTGCTTACGTCTTCCCTACCGGAAATACTGTTAAATAATTGTTAAGCTTAGGCTGAAAGTACCCATCGCCTTAAAACACAAAAAAACCATTAACTCAATACATTGAATCTTTATACCTTCCGCATTCGTGGTTTTTACTTAATTTTATGATAAAACCAATTCTTTCTCAGTCTTTGGAGCATGGACTCGATTCACCGCCCACCTTACAAATTCGCTTAATGATAATGCATTTTACAGACTTATGGGGCATTCTTAATTATTGGCAAACCTATCGGTTGCAGCAACTAACGCATCTATCATTTCCTTACCCTGAGCAACATGCCCGGCGTTGGGCAGAACAATATATTCCGCATTCGGCAATACTTTATGCAGACTATAACCAGCCTCCATCGGGCAAACAAAATCATAGCGTCCATGAATGATAACCGTTGGAATATTAACCAAGTTACCACAGTTGTCCAGAATCTGATTTTCCATTAAAAAATACCGATGCCTGGCATAATGCAATTCCATAGACACCTGCTTAACCATAAGCTCCGTCGCATGCTCGCCTTTTGGACTCGGCTGATAATCGCTACCCAGTGCTACCTGCCCACTCCAAGCCATCCATTCCTTGGCTACTCGCCTTTGCGCCACCTCATCGTCACCCCATAACGCATCACATAACCCTTGCACCAGATTTCCTCGTCCTTGTTCCGGAATACTTTCAACCAACCGCTGCCATTGCTCAGGATAAATTTTTCCCGCGCCTTCTTTAGCAAACCAGTTTAAATCCTGCTGTCGCGCCAGGAAAACACCACGAATAATCAGCCCACTGACTTTACTCTTGTGCTGTTGGGCATATAACAGAGCCAGCGCTCCACCCCACGAACCACCAAACACCAACCATTTAGCTATTTCCAGCTGGTGACGAATACGTTCCATATCATCGATTAAATCCTGGGTGGTATTATTTTCCAGCTCACCAAAAGGCAGCGACAACCCGCAGCCCCGTTGATCAAACAGGATAATACGATACCGCTTGGGATTAAAAAAGCGCCGGTGATCAGGCCTAGTGCCGGAGCATGGCCCGCCGTGTAAAAAAATGACCGGAATGCCATCAGGATTACCGCTTTGTTCCACATAAACCTGATGTTTGCTGCTGGTTTCGAGAAAAAACGTGTGGTAAGGGGGGATTTCAGGGTAAAGAATTTTCATTGTTTAAACGGGGTTAAATTCTTTTATCGAAATATCTTTCAGGACTCGATAATGCTTAATATTACCTGTAAAAAGATCGAGGCCATTTGCAACTGCCGTGGCACTTATCAATGCATCTGCAAGTTGCATTGAATGACTTAAATAATACTGCTCAACATAAAACATCGCTTTAGCGGAAATATCCTCAGAAAGATACAGCACTTTTGCATTCCAAAATCTTAACGCTCGTCTTAGTGCAATAAGTTCCTTTTTATTTCGCATTCCCTGAACCAGCTCTATATAAGTCACCACCGAAATAAAAAAACCAGACAAGACTTCTATTTCCTGCTTTGCATGATTATTGCCTTTTAAATACCAGATTAACACATCCGTATCGACCAATATCAAAAAAACCTGCCTTTTCTCAAATTCCGCATATATTCTTCTACAGATTCAATATCAACGCGATCTGCCCAAATCCCGAACAACTCATCCTTATTATCCAATACAGTTATCTTATCCGCTTCCTCATAAGGCACAAGCCTAGCGCAAGGTTTACCCCTGAAAGTAATGACGACATCTTCTCCCTTGCTTACAGCGTCAAGCAGCCCTTTTGAATGAACTCTAAGATCTTTTGCGGTTGCTTTCATATTGCTCCCATATCAAGTTACTTTTTCAAAGTATGAACTTAATAACATTAAACGTCAATTCACTCGAAAATTACGCAAAAAAAAGGGAGGGGCTGCCCCCTCCCTTTATCGGATGTGTTTTTAAGCGTTTAGCTTAGAAACCAATACCTAGATAACCACCAGCAGTCATGCCGTCAGTATTTACGCCGTCAACACTTCTACCGGTCAAGTTATAACGAACATCGGCACCCACTTTAATTGCTTTCCATATAGCATACTCGGCACCAGTACCGAACTGCATACCTGGATTCAGTACCGTTACACCATTAGATGGAGGACTGATTACATTAATGGTCAAACCGAATGGAATAATCCAAGGTCTGAAAGCACTACCTTTCATAAATTTAATCTTCGGAGAAGCCGCCAAGGTCAGTTGAGACACATTAACCCCATTACAACTATTTGTACCTGCTGCGCCAGTTAATCCGGTTCCAGCTGTTCCACCAGCCGCCGCCAAATTAATAAGAGTACACAAAGAGTTATTACTTGTATTAGTAGTTGCTCCGCCTTGCAACGCGCGCGATGTTGCAACATTTTCATATTGCTTCGCACCGAAATTTCTGTAATCAAACATCAACTCAGCCATTACATCGGTATTGTCCATCAGACCCCAGACATTATCGGTCAAGCCAAAATCGAAGCCTGCTCCAATATACCAGCCGTCTCTATTGGTTTGGCCTTGGCCCAATGCATTTCCAGCAAATTGATTACCAGTCAATAGATCATTTCTTTTAACATCATTATGTGCAAAACCGCCACGGAAAAATATCAAATTGTCTTGGGTTTTCTTTTCTTTTGGAGCAGATTTAACCGAAGCCATCCACTGATCCAATTCCTGAACCTTTCCAGAATCTACAGCAGGTCGGTTTGCTGCTGCTCTCAAGCTATTCAATTCAGCTTGCATAGCCTGAAGCTGAGCTTCCAAAGCATCTGCTTTATTGCTTGCTGCTTCTGCAACGCGCTCTGCTTTCGAGAGCGCCATTGCTTGTGGAGAAACCAATGCACTGGCCATTGTTAATGTTGCCGTAGCAATGCCTAGCGCTAGTTTAGTTTTATTGATCATTTATCCCCCTCATGAGGTTATTATTTTACAAAAATTTGTTTTATTACAACAAATACTATTTCACGCTGGTAATAGTAGCAGTTAAACCAATTACCTACAAGTTTTAACGTCTTTTTTTGAATATTAATTAACTCTTATTTATCAACAAGTAATACCTACTTATCATTATAAAAAATTAACTGTATGCAAAAAACAACAAATTATTCAACTTACCCTTCCAAGCCACAATTAAAATTATTAGCAGCTCGCTTATCTAAGCATAAAACACCAAATTTACCCTTCCTATAAAAATTTGTTGAATCGACGCAGAAAATTGATGATCCAAGTATGGTATTCTCTTTAATCGCTATAGTGAAAAAAGAACAAGCGAACCTTTTCTTTAAACGTTGCATTATAAATACCAATGCACTTTTAAATTGCTATCGAATTTTCCTATAATTTTATAGAGCAACACTGCAATTTCAGCTCATAATTAAACTAAAATCATATATTACTCTTTAACAACTCACGTAAACTTAACCGAATAGATGATTTAATAACGGAAAATCGATTGAGCTCATCGTTAATCATTAGAGCGACAATTTTCTTTTAGTTTTAGCCCTTATCCACACTCATGACCACTACCCCGGACATCACTCTCATTGGCGGCGGCATTATCGGCCTACTAACTGCCCGCGAATTTATTAAGGCTGGCGCTACTGTTACGATTATTGATAAAAACCGCCTGGGGCAGGAATCATCCTGGGCGGGCGGCGGTATTTTGTTACCCCTTTATCCTTGGCGACAACCGAATGCGATTAGTCAACTTGTCTTACAAAGCCTGAAGTTGTATCCGGCTTTAGCCTCGCAATTGACAGCCGAAACCCTGATAGATCCGGAATGGGATCCCTGCGGCTTGCTGATCACTAAAAATCCAGACATAACTGCCGCAGTTAGCTGGTGCGCCGCTAATAGTATCTTATGCCAACCCGCTGATGCCGACTTTTTCAATACCATTAACACCACCCCCGACCAACCGCTTTGGCTGCCCGGCATTGCACAAGCACGGAATCCTCGTTTGGTTAAGTCATTAAAACAAGACCTCATCAATAAGGGCGCTACACTAATAGAGAATTGCGAATTAAAAGAAATTACTTTCAATAACAACCGCATTACCGCTATCAATACGACTTCCGGCGAATTCGCCGTCAACCAATTGATTATTGCTGCGGGCGCTTGGACTGGGCAGCTATTTCGGCAGTTTTTTTCTGCCGCTACCAGCGATATGCCAAAAATCGCTCCTATTAAAGGTCAAATGCTGTTATTTGCCGCCCAGCCGGAAACGCTTAAGTTCATGGTATTGGATAACGATCAATACTTGATTCCACGGCTTGACGGTAAAATACTGGCGGGTAGTACAGTGGAACGAGATGACTTCAACAAGACGACAACTACAGAAGCCCGAGACCGGCTGAATGAATTTGCAATAAATTTATTGCCTTCACTTAAGAGCTACCCAATTGCCCAGCACTGGGCGGGATTAAGACCGGGCACTGAACACGGCATACCCTATATCGACCAACATCCGGAAATTGGCAATTTGTACATTAATGCTGGTCATTTTAGAAACGGTCTGGCGATGGGGCCTGCATCGGCGCAACTAATGGTCGATCTTGTATTGAAGCGGCCTACTGCGATTGCGCCGGAACCTTACCAATTAACCAGCGAACATTAATGGGCTACCGACTGATCGCCCCCTACTCCACGGTCACACCAATGAATCTTTATCCTGTACTACGCCCAGTATTATTTTCCCTGGATCCTGAAACTGCTCATGAAGTGACGCTTAAACTGCTAAACGCGGCTTATATTTCAGGCTTATCAAAGCTCATCTACCCCAAAATAAATCTTAAGCCGACTAAGGTCATGGGACTGAACTTTAAAAACCCGCTCGGCCTTGCCGCCGGGCTGGATAAAAACGGTGATTATATTAATGCGCTGGCCGCATTGGGTTTCGGTTTTGTAGAAATTGGCACGGTAACACCGCGCCCGCAACCGGGCAACCCGAAACCACGCTTGTTTAGACTGCCGGAACACCAGGCTATCATCAATCGCATGGGCTTTAACAACTTAGGCATAGACCACCTGCTAACTCAGGTAAAACAGAGCGGCTATTCCGGCATTCTGGGCATTAATATCGGCAAGAATTTCGATACACCGATTGAACAGGCGGCAGACGATTATTTGATCGGATTGCGCAAGGCTTATACATCTGCCAGTTACATTACCATTAATATATCTTCGCCAAACACCAAAAACCTGCGCCAATTGCAACAGGGCGATGAAATAAAAAGCCTTATTTCCGCTTTAAAAGAAGAGCAACTGAAATTGCAACAAGAACACGGCAAATACGTGCCGTTAGCCCTAAAAATCGCCCCCGATCTGAGCAGCGATGAAATAACCCATATTGCTAGACTATTATTGGAGTTTGACATCGACGGCGTCATTGCAACCAATACGACTATTGCCAGAGATCTGATTGCCGATCATCCGCTTGCGAATGAAGCCGGCGGCTTAAGTGGCGCTCCGGTTAAAGAACAATCGACTATTGTTGTACGGGGCTTGGCGGCGGAATTGAACGGCAAGATCCCTATTATTGCAGCAGGCGGAATTTTAACTGCCGCTGACGCACAGGAAAAATTAGCGGAGGGAGCGAGTCTGGTGCAGATATACAGTGGACTTATTTATCGCGGGCCTCAATTAATTGAGGATATTGTTAAATCCTTGTAAAAAACTCATTCCAGAGCAAGCTTTGAACTCCAGTACAGGAGTTCAAAGCTTGCTCTAAGTTTTAACAAAAACTCATTCTCCGGCAATCGACATTCGATCTACCAATATAGAGCCAGTACGAATATTGCCTCGATAATCAACATCATTACCCACTGTAACAATGTTTTTAAGCATGTCTTTCAGGTTACCCGCTATAGTAATTTCCTCAACCGGATATTGAATCTCGCCATTTTCCACCCAAAACCCGGCGGCGCCACGCGAATAATCACCCGTCAATATATTGACTCCCTGCCCCATCAACTCAGTAATCAACAAGCCCGTATTCAGTTCTTTTAACATGCCCTGAAAATCAAGCTTACCGGGATCAATCGTTAAATTATGTACACCGCCGGCATTTCCGGTGCTGTGCAGCCCGAGTTTTCGAGCGGAATAGCTGCTCAGAACATAACTACGCAAAATACCGTCACTAACAATATCGCGTGTTTTGGTCGCAACGCCTTCACCGTCATACGCACCGCTGCCCAAAGCACCTTTTAAATAGGGTTGCTCATGGATACGGACAAATTCCGGGAAAACTTGGGTATCCAACGCATCCAACAAAAAGGAGGACTTGCGATATAGATTACCGCCGCTGATAGCACCGATAAACGAACTGAGCAAGCCGGAAGCGGTTTCCGCGCAATACAGAACCGGACACTGCCGGGTACTTAGACTACGCCCTTGCAGGCGCCGAAGCGCTCGTTCAGCCGCTTTATTACCTACCTCGACTGCGGGATCCAGCTTAAGCGCATCTCTGACCACTGTGTACCAATAATCTCGCTGCATACTATCGCCGCGTTGCGCCAATACCGAACAGCTCAAGGAATGGCGTGTTGAGGCGTAACCCTGAAGAAAACCCAGTGAGTTACCCATCACTCGGATGCCCTGATGGGTATCAACCGATGCGCCTTCAGAATTACTGATTTCTTCATGATAAGACCGTGCCGCATCTTCGCATTCAATGGCTAATGCAATCGCGCCATCGACACCGACATCCCACGGGTGATTAAGATCGAGATCAGGAAATTCGGTAGCCAGCAATTCTGGTTCCGGCAGTCCTGAAAACTCGTCTTCACTGGTATACCGGGCAATACTGCATGCCGCGCTAACCGTTTCCTTGATCGAAGCGACCGACAAATCGGTGGTACTGGCAGAGCCTTTGCGCTTACCGAAATAAACAGTCACGCCCAGCCCTTGGTCGCAATGATGCTCTATAGTTTCGACATCGCCCAGACGAACAGACACCGATAAGCCGTTTTCCTGGCTCAAGCCCGCTTCTGCGGCGCTGGAACCTTGTTTTACGGCTTCGTCCAAAATTCCCTGAACGGTGTTTTTTAACTGATTAATGTGTTCCTGATTTTGCACTGTTTTCTCTAATTCTGCGTAGGAAAATGGTGCGCAATGCGCACCCTACATAACTTCTTAAAAGTTTGCTTAAACACTCGTCCCGCCAACTGTCAAGCCATCGATTTTCAAGGTAGGCTGACCAACACCGACCGGCACACTTTGCCCTTCTTTACCGCAAGTGCCGACGCCGCTATCCAGCGCCAGATCGGTACCGACCATCGATACTTTGGTTAGCACATCCGGGCCGTTACCTATCAATGTCGCGCCTTTAACGGCACGGGTGATTTTGCCGTTTTCAATCAGGTAAGCTTCGCTGGCGGAAAATACAAACTTGCCCGAAGTTATATCGACCTGCCCTCCGCCAAAGTTTTTAGCATACAAACCTTTTTTTACCGATTTGATAATTTCTTCTGGATCATGCTGCCCCGGCAGCATGTAAGTATTGGTCATACGCGGCATCGGCAAATGTGCGTAGGATTCACGCCTACCGTTACCGGTAGGATTAACGCCCATTAACCGGGCATTAAGATTGTCCTGCATGTAGCCTTTGAGAATGCCCTTTTCGATCAATACGGTAAGTTCTGTCGGGGTGCCCTCATCGTCAATGCTTAACGATCCGCGCCGTCCCGGCAAGGTTCCGTCATCGACTACCGTACATAAATCGGAGGCTACCCGCTCACCAACTCGACCGCTGAATGCCGAAGTGCCTTTGCGGTTAAAGTCTCCTTCCAAACCGTGACCTATAGCCTCATGCAACAAGATACCCGGCCAACCCGATCCCAGCACAACAGTCATGTTACCAGCCGGAGCATCGACTGCTTCCAGATTAACCAACGCCTGCCTAACGGCTTCGCGACCATATCCCAATGCAGTATCTTTATCGATAAAATAGCTATAATCGCTACGCCCACCACCGCCCATACTGCCTTGTTCGCGCTGACCCTTTTGTTCGACGATCACCGTGACATTCATCCGCACCAAAGGGCGCACGTCGGCAACCAAAGAACCATCTTGTCTTGCCACCAGAATATGTTCATGTACGCCGATCAGGCTAACAATAACCTCTTCAATTCGGCTGTCCAGCTTGCGTGTTTCGCTATCAACCCGACGCAATAAATCGATTTTCTGCTGATCCTCCAGTGATTTTAATGGATTTAGAAACGGATAATACTTCGTCCAATCAGCTGATTTGGTAGAAACCTTGCAATGCAATGGGTCTGCATCCTGTCCCTGCCGAACAATGGCTTTAACATTATTAGCCGCTTCTAATAATACCTGTAGCTCAATCCGATCGCTGTAAGCAAAGCCGGTTTTTTCGCCGCATACAGCACGCACTCCAGCACCCTGCTCGATACTATGACTGCCTTCTTTAATAATACCGGCCTCCATCACCCACGATTCATAATGACTCGATTGAAAATAAATATCCGCCGCATCAACCGGCGAACTGAGCAACCGGCCCATAATTTTTTCAATATCGCCATCTTGTATGCCGGCAGGCATCAAGATAGCTTGTCTTGCAAGGTTTAGTATTTCCATCAACAAATCAATAATCAAGGTTTAAGGTAAAAGGCACAGGGCGAAAGCAAGACAATATTCTTTATGCCTTTCGTCTTTCACCTTTTGCCTCCTTCGTCATTCTTCTTCGATCTTATCACGTAGCGTCTTAAACAGTATCTGCATCAGGTCTTCTGCACCTTCTACAGAGGGAGGCTGCGCTCCGCTTTCAGCCGTACTGCTTTGTTCGGCTGCATTTGCTATAGTTATGCTTACCGTTGTTTCCTCATCCTCCTGCTTTACAGTTAACAGGTAAATGGCTCCATCATCGCTAAAAAAAGAACTCGCTTTTTCAAAAAAACCGGCGTTATCCTGGGATACATAATACAGCCCCTTATCTCGCTCATGATCGGTTATTTTAATATCGCTTTGTTTTAATGCCTGATTTAAGGTCTCCCAAGCATCATCAAACGACTGCTTAATGTTCAGTTGCGATGGCGAAACCAGATAAACATCCGAGCCTAAGCCGGTGCTGTCTTTTTTCTTCGGAATCGAGCTATTGTCGACCACGCGCTGCTCCCGGCTCGGACTGCTGCTAACGACAGTTGGCGGGCGCTCAAGATTTTCAGTGTTACGATAACGACTTTCTTCCGTAGTTCCGCAGGAAACCAGAATACCGATTAACAATAAACTTTTAACGATTACAGACATATTATTCACAAAAAAAACGACGATGGTTCAACGCAGGAAATGCACCTCGTACTTGTTCCAGGCGATCCATATCTATTTCAGCAGAAACAAATCCACCGCCTGTTTTATAGCAATCCAATACCACACCCCATGGATCGATAATCATACTATGGCCGAAAGTCTTCCGGCCATTAAGGTGAAACCCGCCTTGATTCGGTGCAATCACATAACATAAATTTTCCACAGCACGCGCACGCAGCAGCAACTCCCAATGAGCTGCACCTGTTTCTGCGGTAAAAGCGGACGGAATGATCAATATATCCATGCCCATCTTGCGAAAAAACTCAGGGAAGCGCAAATCGTAACAAACTGCGATGCCCACTCTTCCAAAAGGCGTGTCGATAACCAATGGTTTGCTACCCGGTTCAATTGAATCGGATTCGCGATAAACCTCATCACTGCCGGGAACATTGACATCAAACAAATGCACCTTATCGTAGCGCGCAACCCGCTCACCTTGATCGTTATAAACCAGGCAAGCCGCCCGCACTTTATTGCTGTCGCTACCCGCTATCGGCATGGTTCCGCCAACCACCCAGACCGCATATTTTTTTGCAACCGATGCCAAAAAACTTTGAATAGGCCCTGATCCATCGACTTCTTTGGCTTTGATTTTGTCTAATTCATGATCGCCCATCAAGGCAAAATTTTCCGGCAATGCCACCAACTTTGCCCCCGCTTTGGCCGCCTCCGCAATCAACTTGTCGGCTTCCAGCAAATTGGCACTAACATTGGGACCTGATGCCATTTGTATGGCCGCACATCTACTCATATTTATCTCTCTTTACTTTTTTATTGTTCGTCTTGTAACCATGGAAAGTCGGTAATACCATCCCAGGTTTTCTGTAACAAGCCATCATTTTTATGCATCGGGATGATTTGGGCATTCCCCCAAGCGCCTTTTACCAAATACTGGGAGCCAAAGAAAAAGCCTTCCTGATTTTTGCCGGTCAATGACTTACCAATCAAAGCGGCTAATTTCCCCATAATTGTACCAGCAATAGGCACGGCATCGGCACTTTTAGGTGTGACATCAACTATGTGATCAACGGTTTGACCGACAAGATCGGTATCTCCGCTGATGGCAATTTTAGCAGGAACTGCATCGACGACTAAATTCTGAGTAGATGCAATTCCGCCAGCTAAATCAAAATGCCCTTTAATACTGTTAAATGTTAAGCCTTCCTCATAAATATCGCTAAAATCCAGCTGCGCCCGTTTTATCCACTGCGCCAGCGCCAGCATACCCAACACCCGGCCGAATCCAGGTTCTATACTTAAAATGCGTCCATTTTTGAGTTTAACATCCAGATCCCCCTTTAAATCAGCCAGCGAAAATTGATACGGTGCTGCATTCCAATTAACGACGAAGTCAACAGCCGCGCTGGTTTCGGTAAGATCCTTAGTAATGCCCAGCTTTGCCAGCATTTGCCCGGCACGAGGCACGTCTAGATGACCTTGGGTGTGAGTTACCGATTTACCTCCGTTTGCTTGCCAGTCGCCCGACAAAATCAGCGTTTGACTTTCTCCGCTTAGTTCTACATTGTTAAAACTCATTCCACCAGGGATACGCTCAGCTACTAACGACAATCGGCCTAAATCAACCGAATGCCACAGCGTCTTTTGACTGGTTACCGTCAATAATGGCATAAGTTCTGGCGATAATGCCGGAGAAACAAAGGAATCTTTCCCTCCTAGTTGCTTTAATGCCGAAAGATCAAGTGACGCCATATCCAGACTGATTCTGTCAGTACCGGAAAAATCAACAGGAATACGGACACCTCCCATTGCAAATGAACTGGTTATGCCCCCAACCCAAAAATTGCCATCGCGTTTCAAAGCCAGATCGAAAACACCAATATCGGTTTGCTTCCACAATGCATGAGCGCTATGAATTTTCAGCTCCTTAAGGAGGACCGCCAAGGATCGTGGAGGTACAGAGATAGGTACGACTGTCGGGATACAGGCGATAGAATTGGAGCAGTTATCGATGGAACCGATGCCGCCACCTTCGCCGACGCCTTGAGAAACCGCCACTCCCAACCACTCTTGTAAAGCCAATCGGTCACGATTGATCTCCAGTTTTAATCCTGCATCGTGGGACTGCACGACTTCACCTGTACCGACTAGAACATGTCCAGAATAAAGAGTCTTTTGTTGCGTATCTAACTGAATCGCCGCTTTCAGTTTATTGTCGTAATTTAGCAGTACCGGCAATAACAGCTTATCGCCCAAGCTAAATGTCAATGACAACGGTACCCTTTGTTCTGAGGTCTTAGCCAATGCTCCCGGTAAATCCAGTGATACGCCTGACAACATTGATGTCACAAACAGCTCTGGCGCCACATCCCCATAAGGCAACTCCAGCTTTAACTGATAGTCCGTGACTCCGGCGGCGATATTCCACCAAGGCAGGTCAAATTGCGCCTGTAGATTATCAATCCCGGCCTTTCCCTCCACATTGACGGTGGTTTGGGTATCGGAACTTTCAATGTCGATTTGTATCGGATGCCCCAAAGCCGTTGCCTGAATGGCATCGCTAAAGACACCCTGTTCATCAAATTTAAGCTGCCCATGAATTTTGCTGACCGGCAAATCCAACGATTTCACCATCAATCTGGCATCTTTCAATTGCGCCATACCATCGACCTTGGTTGGCGCGCCATCAACTAAAGGAATTTTAAGGTCGAGTATTACTTGGGTATTGCCTTGAGGAGCAATCGCTTCCAGCAACGAATCCACCGGCGAACTCAACGGCGTATGCTGCATAAAAGCTAAAACCTGATCAATCTCTGCTTCTGCTTCGCCCTGAATCAGTAAATGTTTACTTTCATTCAGCGATGGAATGGTCACGTCGGCTTGTTTAATAACCACCTTATCTGACTGTCCTTGCAGAACATTAACCTTAAGACCGCCCTGTGAAAACCTGACCTCAGCATTCATGCCGGTTATATGCGGCCATTCCGAATCGTATGACAGATCAAACTGCTCGCCATTAAATACCGCTTCAAAAATGCCAGGATCACGGGTAAAAGGGAAATCGTTCAAGTTACCATAAACCAACAAACCGCCATGAGTCATGCTTCCGCTAACAAAAGCATGATCCAGCCAAGCAACGACCTCCTCATCCATAATGCCCACCGGCAAATAATGCGTGACCTGGCGTGCGTCTTCACCGGAAAATGAACTTTGCAGATCCATAAAAACAGGCTGACCGGTCTCAGGAATATCTATACGAAACCGGGTCTTACTCTGGAAACTCAAGGAATCCAACTCAAGCATTTGACTCGATACCGACCAGACATTATCTGTCTGCTGCCAACCCAATGTACCTTGAAGACGATCAACCGGTAAAACTTCACGAAACAGATCCGGTGCCGACAGCCATGCATTTTTAGTCGACAGGCTAATAGCGCCTTGTTTTTCGCTGCCCTTTATCCGACCCGTCAAATTCTCTATACCGGGTATCGACAACATCGGCGCAACCCCGATATTGGCGAACCGGCCATTTAGCGCAGCCGATTTTGCATTCAGGTCGACAAACATAGACAAGTTATCCAGCACACCTTTTAATTTAGATTGCGCCAACATTTTTGCCTGCTCTTCCGGCAAGGGAGCGAAAAACTGCGTCAGCCCGGAGATTTCTTGCAAATCCAGTCGTTCAACGAACAGCGCTATTTTAGATAAGACATTATCCTTTGTGTATTGCCCGGAAATACTAAGTACCGCAGATGGCCACTTTTTAACGGTGCTTTGGGGCTTATCCTGAGTTTCCAATGAAAACTCGTTCACATCGACTTGCCACTGCTTGCCTGCGTCCATAGACGCGAGGTTTAAACCCCAGTGAAGCCGAGTTTTCAGCTGCTTGACAAAAAACGCCTGCTTGTCCTGCCGAACCAGAGCCATCCCTTGAATGTGCGCCAACACATCCATAGCCACTAATTGCGATTGCTGCCAATCGCCCCAAATTTCAAAATCTCCGACACCGGTATTGATCTTAATTCGTTCCCAAGTTGAGGTTTGACCAAGAACAGCCAATTCAGACAACAAAACGGCTTTTCCTTCTATATAAACCCGTCCCAAAATAGTTGAAGGCTCAAAAATATTGCCGACAAAATCCATGGAAACTCTTAAGCTATTGCCGACTTTTTTCGGCAACTTGATCAGCATATT
>JADHTX010000020.1 GCA_016784875.1 Methylobacter sp. | reverse complement strand
GATTCCTAGCGGCTGATTTTATGCCGATAGCAGCGTTGCTGAAACAGTTTCATAGCTTGCTATGCGCCTGTTTCAGCGCCTTGCTATCGACAAAAATCAACTCGCTATCATTTCCTCAACCGTAACCGTGCGAAGTATATTCAGGATGTTAACTACCTGGTTTTTTATTGGGCGGTTTTAGTCCATAACGGGTGGGATTTAATAACCGCTCAAGCCAAAAAGTATACTCTATTGCTTGGTTTTTCCGGTTGTTAAATTTTTTAAATACGCACAGAATGTGGGCATCATTTTGTAAAATGAATGATTGACTTCATTAGCGGCTTTTAAAAAACCAACACAGACCTTCACCTATGAATATCGACAGCATTACTGAAGTAAAAAACTATCTACTTAAACTGCAAGACCAAATATGCGCGGCATTGGAATATGTAGAGCCTGAAGCCCGGTTTATCGAAGACCTTTGGGACAGAACTGAAGGTGGCGGCGGCAGGACGAGGGTATTGGCTAACGGACAGGTTATCGAACAGGGCGGCGTTAATTTTTCGCATGTTTCCGGTTTTAAACTGCCGCCGTCGGCAACGGCTAAACGCCCGGAATTGGCTGATAGGCAGTTTCAGGCGATGGGTGTGTCGCTGGTCATTCATCCCAATAATCCTTATGTACCGACATCCCACGCCAATGTGCGGTTTTTAATCGCAGAAAAACAGGGTGAACCGAGTATCTGGTGGTTCGGCGGCGGCTTTGATTTGACGCCATTCTATGCTTTTAAAGAGGATGTGCTGCACTGGCACCAGACCGCTCGAGCAGCCTGTCTGCCTTTCGGCGATGATATTTATCCGACTTACAAGAAATGGTGTGATGAATATTTTTACCTCAAGCATCGGAATGAAACCCGTGGCGTAGGCGGGCTGTTTTTTGATGATTTAAACGAGTGGGGTTTTGAGCGGTGTTTCGCTTTTATGCAAAGCGTCGGTAATCATTATATTGAGGCTTATCTGCCTATTGTGGCAAAGCGCAAGGACACGCCTTATGGCGATAGGGAGCGCGATTTTCAGCTTTACCGGCGTGGGCGTTATGTGGAATTTAATCTGGTTTATGATCGAGGCACCTTGTTTGGCCTGCAATCGGGAGGGCGCACCGAATCGATTTTAATGTCGATGCCGCCGGTAGCGCATTGGAAATACAATTGGCAACCTGAACCCGGCAGTGCCGAAGCTATGCTTTATGACCAGTATTTAAAGCAGCAAAACTGGCTGGGCGCTTGAATATCCGAAAGTTGACCACCGGTTAGAAAATAGAACACGGATCAGACCGATTTAAACCGATATAGCGATATTAAGAGGGGGTTTTATCCGTGTTTACCCGCTTAATTCGTGTCATCCGCGTTCCATTATATGTAGTAGCGCTTGCCTGAGACTAAATTGAAACTTATAATCGATCATTTTTTTAATGGGCGGCGGTATGCAGTCTATTGATACCTTAATGATAAATACAAGCAATGACTAGCCACATTATGCCAACTTATGGACGCTTACCGATTACCTTTGAACGAGGCGAGGGTGCATGGCTGTTTGATCAAAACAACAATCGCTATCTGGACGCTCTATCCGGTATAGCGGTATGTGGTTTGGGTCATGCTCATCCTGTCGTGCATCAGGCTATCTGCCAACAGAGCGAAAAGCTGCTGCATACTTCAAACCTGTATGGCATTGCCGTTCAAGAGCAATTAGCTGATCGGCTGACCGAAAAAAGCGGCATGGATAACGTATTTTTCTGCAATTCCGGTGCAGAAGCGAATGAAGCGGCGATTAAATTGGCACGCAAATACGGTCACGAGCAAGGCATAGACAATCCGGCAATTATCGTTATGGACAAAAGTTTTCATGGCCGCACCTTGGCTACGTTAAGCGCTACCGGCAACGCTAAAATACAGCAAGGCTTTGCACCGTTGGTTGAAGGCTTTGTTCGCGTACCTTACAACGACATTAGTGCAATCGAAGTAGCGATTAAGCAGCATAAAAATATCGTTGCTATTTTGGTTGAACCGATTCAGGGAGAGGGCGGTGTCAATATTCCCGCTGCCGATTATCTGAATCGGATACGCAATTTATGCGACCAACATAAGCTGCTGATGATGCTAGATGAAATCCAGACCGGCATTGGCCGAACCGGCAAGTTTCTCGCCTTCCAACACAACGAGATAATACCCGATGTCTGTACTCTGGCCAAAGCCTTGGGCAACGGTGTGCCTATCGGTGCCTGCCTTGCTAAAGGCAAAGCGGCTACGATATTCACAGCGGGTAATCACGGCTCAACTTTTGGCGGAAACCCCTTAGCCTGTAGTGCGGCTTTAGCGGTATTGGCGACATTAGACGCTGAAAACCTGATCGAACAGGCCGCGCAAAAAGGCAATGCAATCAGCGCGGCGTTTAAAGAACGCTTAAGCGGTAATGCACATGTCGTCGATATTCGTCATAAAGGCATGATGATCGGCATTGAGCTAGACCGTCCCTGTACTGAATTGGTGCAAGCCGCGTTGCAAGAAAAATTATTGATTAATGTTACCGGCGAAAAAAATATTCGTTTGCTGCCGCCATTAATTTTTAATAACCAACAAATCCTTCAACTCGTAGAAACTTTATCGACGCTTATTGTTAAGCTTACAGACACTCCCTATGAATCCTAGACATTTCATCAGCTTGCTGGATTTATCCGGCGACGAATTTCGTCGTTTGATTAACAGAGGCATTGTTTTAAAAAATAATCGAGATCCTGATTACCAACCGTTAAAAGGCCAAGTATTGGCGATGATTTTTGAAAAATCATCGACGCGCACCCGGATTTCATTTGAATCCGGCATGAGCCATTTCGGCGGCAGCGCGTTGTTTTTATCGCCAAGAGATACTCAGCTGGGTCGAGGTGAACCTCTACAAGACAGTGCCAGAGTTATTTCCAGCATGGTTGACGGCATCATGCTCCGGACCGATAAGCACGAAACAGTGACTACCTTTGCACAGTATTCGAGTGTTCCGGTGATCAATGGCTTGACTGATCGGCAACATCCTTGCCAATTGTTGGCAGACATGCAGACTTATTTTGAACATCGCGGCGACATCCAGGGTAAAACAGTGACCTGGATCGGCGACGGAAATAATATGTGTCATTCCTATATTCATGCCGCCATGGTGCTGGACTTCAACTTGAACATCGCTTGCCCAGAGGCTTATCAGCCGTTAAAGGACATTGTAGAAGCGGCAGGAGATCGTGTCAGGTTTTTTGATACGCCGTTGGCGGCCGCCGAAGATTCGGATCTAGTCGTCACCGATGTCTGGGCCAGTATGGGACAGGAAGAAGAACAAAAATTACGCGAATTGGCTTTTAAGGATTTTCAGGTTAACGCCGAGGTGATGAAAGCCGCACACAGCGATGCCCTGTTTATGCACTGTTTGCCTGCTCATCGTGGCGAGGAAGTCAGTGCTGAAGTGATTGATGGCGCTCAAAGCGTTATCTTCGATGAAGCTGAAAATCGTCTGCATGCGCAAAAATCGCTATTGGAATTTCTCCTGTGCAAAAAATCACGTTAGAATTGACCTTAGTTGTATCGGTTTTCTATTGATTGCGATACTCCATCGTCCATGGCAGTTGATTATATCGGTTCCTTACCGATTGTGACTTCCACCATCTATGGCTGTTTGTCGCATCGGCACCCTACCGATTGCGATACTTCCAGCGTCCATGGCAGTCATTAAACTATTTAATAATTGAGATTCAAGTGAAAAAAATACTCAGCCCGTTTTTTATCCTACTGGTAACTTTTGGTTCAGCACAGGCTAAAACTGTTTATGTTACCGATACTTTGAATTTATCACTTAGGAGTGAGGCAAGTAATAAAAGTAAAGTTGTAAAATTGCTCCCGACCGGTACCCCGCTTACGGTAATAGAAGAAAGCAACGGTAGCGGATTTTATCGCGTTCGCCTGAATGACGGTACAGAGGGCTACATGCCGACTCGAAATACCATGAAAGAGCCATCTAGTCGATCTCAATTAGAGTCTGCCAGCAAGGATTTAGCGGCGATGCAATCCGAAAATGCCTCGCTTAAAGCTGAGCTAGCTAAGCTAAATGAATCTATCACCCCGGGAACTTCTCTTGAAAAGTCCTTGGAATCAGAGAGAGACCAATTAAGCCGAGAACTTAGCGAATTAAAAAAAACCGCTGCCAGTACGGTAGAGCTAAAAAACCAGCGAGATGAACTTCAAGAACGCGTAGTGAATATCGAGCGCGAATTGCAGCAATACAAACTTGAAAATCAGGCGTTGCAAGATACAGCCAATCAAGATTGGTTTTTATACGGCGGTATACTCGCTCTTATCGGCGTTATTTTGGGCTTTATTTTGCCGAAACTTAGCTGGCGACGTAGCAGAAGCAGCGGCTGGGATTCGTTTTAATTGCATTTAAATTATTTTGGCGAAAGATGAAAGGCAAAAAATGCCCGGTTTCTTTAGCCTTTCACCTTTAGCTTTTTTTATTTTTTAGTTTAATTATGAGTGACAAAAATACCCGCACATTCTCTTCTTTAGTGGTTGACGGCATGGAGCGCGCACCGAGTCGCGCTATGTTACATGCAGTTGGTTTTAATAATGAAGACTTCAAAAAACCTCAAATAGGCATTGCTTCCACATGGAGCATGGTTACGCCGTGCAATATGCACATCAACAAGCTGGCCGATGCGGCAGCAATTGGCGTTAATAATGCCGACGGTAAAGCCGTTATTTTTAATACCATCACCATTTCCGACGGTATTTCTATGGGTACTGAAGGTATGAAATATTCCTTGGTCTCCCGCGAAGTGATTGCCGACTCGATTGAAACCGTGGTCGGTTGTCAGGGTTTTGACGGTATTGTCGCTATCGGCGGCTGCGATAAAAACATGCCGGGCTGCATGATCGCTTTAGCGCGTTTAAACCGTCCGGCGGTGTTTGTTTACGGCGGCACGATTATGCCTGGTTGTCACAAAGACAAAAAACTGGACGTGGTTTCGGTATTCGAAGCGGTCGGCGCCAGAGCCAATAACCAGATCGACGATGCCGAATTGGCTGAAATTGAAGCTAAAGCTATTCCGGGCGCGGGTTCTTGCGGCGGTATGTACACCGCCAATACCATGGCTTCGGCCATCGAAGCGTTAGGCATGAGCTTGCCGAACAGTTCCGCTCAGGCAGCCATTTCAAACGACAAACGTCTGGATTGCGAATAAGCCGGTGCGGCGGTTTTAGAGCTGTTGAAAAAAGACATCAAGCCAAGAGACATTATGACCAAAGCCGCATTTGAAAATGCGATTACCGTAGTCATTGCCCTCGGCGGATCGACCAATGCAGTATTGCACATACTGGCGATGGCTAATTCAACCGGCGTGGATATTACCCTGGACGACTTCACCCGCATCGGTAAAGGTGTTCCGATGCTCGCCGACTTAAAACCCAGCGGTCGTTATTTGATGACCGAATTGATCGAAATCGGCGGTATCCAACCGTTAATGAAAATCCTGTTGGATAAGGGGTTGCTGCACGGCGATTGTTTAACCGTTACCGGCAAAACGCTGGCGGAAAATCTGGCCGATGTCTTACCGTATCCTAAAGAACAGGAAGTGATTCACTCACTGGATAATCCGATCAAAAAAGACAGCCATCTAGTGGTGCTATACGGCAATTTGGCCTCAGGTGGCGCAGTTGCCAAAATCACCGGCAAAGAAGGGCTGGTTTTTACCGGCACAGCCAAAGTGTTCGATGCCGAAGAACAAGCTTTGCAAAGCATCTTGAACGGCGACATCGTCAAAGGCGATGTGATTGTGATCCGCTATGAAGGCCCCAAAGGCGGCCCCGGCATGAGAGAAATGCTGTCGCCAACTTCGGCGGTTATGGGCAAAGGCCTGGGCAAAGACGTAGCGTTGATTACTGATGGTCGATTCTCTGGCGGTACTCATGGTTTCGTGGTCGGTCACATTACGCCTGAAGCCTATGTCGGCGGTGCGTTGGCGATAGTTGAAAATGGCGATACCATTACCATCGACGCGGAAACCAACGAACTGAAACTGCATGTCAACGAGCATGAAATCGCCCGGCGTCTGGAGAAGTGGACGCAACCTGAGCCGCGCTATACCCGTGGTGTGTTGGCAAAATATGCCAAGTTGGTGAGTTCGGCTTCGTTAGGTGCGGTTACGGATAATTTGGATTGATTGTGGATTTATGAATGGGCGACTGACGTAAGGAAGCCCATCATTTCTCATTGATGATAGACTTCACTCTACCGCTTACCTATCTTAATACGCCTAAAACAGTGGATTTTACCAAAGAGCAGGCAAATGATTGGCGATAAATTAGCATCCAAAAACGACTTGATCGAGCTGGAAAATAGCTTACGCCGGGATATGCGTGAGTTGGAATACCTGATTGTCATCAAGTTGGGTGGCTTGATGGCGGTATTTATTGTAGTTATCGCTACGCTGGTTAAATTGCTTTAAGGCTATGGCAAAATTAAGCAAGCTCACTATTAGAGGTTATAAATCCATTCAAAACCTGGAAAACTTTGAATTAGGTAACCTTAATATTTTATTAGGTGCAAATGGGGCGGGGAAAAGTAATTTTATTTCCGTTTTTAAATTGCTTGCAAATGTGTATGCCCAAAACTTACAACTCTATGTTCAGGAAAATGGAGGAGTAGATGCATTTTTGCATTACGGTAGAAAGAAAACCCCAAAAATTATTATGGCATTTTATTTTGCCGATAATGGTTATGAGTTTTCCTTAATTCCAACAAAAGAGAATAGATTCGTTTTTGAAAAAGAAGAGCTCTGCTATACAGGTGGTGTTGGATATAATGGAGCTATTTGGCAGCCATCATCCGAAACTATCAAGTCAGCACATAGCGAAGCAGCCCTTAAATATTCTTCACATAAATATGTCAAATATATTAAACCTGCCATTGAAAGCTGGCGTGTTTATCATTTCCATGACACTAGCGATACGGCTTTAGTTAAACTACCTGTCCAAGCTAACGTTAATTTAAGACTAAATCCAGACGCGGCTAATTTGGCGGCGTTTTTAATGCGTTTAAAACAAAAGTTTCCTAAAAATTATGAACAAATCGTTAAAACAATTCAATTAGTCGCGCCTTTTTTTGCAGATTTTGTACACAGAGACGATGAGGAATCTGTTCAACTTGAATGGTTAGAGGTTGGTAATTTAGATACGCCTTTTAAGGCTCACGTTTTGTCCGATGGCACATTACGCTTTATTTGCTTAGCAACCTTGTTATTACAGCCATTTCAGTTAATGAACGACACTATTTTAATTGATGAACCTGAATTAGGTTTGCATCCTTATGCATTGGCGGTATTAGCGGATTTAATCAAACGGGCTGCCGAGAAAAAACAATTGATTATTTCTACCCAATCGGTTGAGTTAATTAACCATTTCTCGGCAAACGATATTATCGTAGTGGATAGAGTTAATGATGCATCAACTTTTAAACGGCTTGATGAAGAGCATTTAAAAGATTGGTTAGAAGATTATACGCTCGGTGATTTGTGGAAACAGAATATTATCGGCGGGAGACCATCACGGTGATTCGCGGCTATGTTGTTTGCGAAGGACAAACGGAAGAAACTTTTATTCGTGACGTTATCGCGCCCATTTTGGCGCATCAGCAAATTTATTTAACAGCCCGATTAATTCCGACATCAAAAAACAATAAGGGAGGCGCATTAACTTATGAACGTGTTAAACGATTTGTTATTAATTCACTTAAAGAAGAAAATGTTTTTATAACCACGTTTTTTGATTTATATGCATTAGATAATGGTTTTCCTGATTTCTCAGAAAGCCAAAAACAGTCTGATGTTTATAGAAAAGTTACTTATCTTGAGCAGGCTTTTAAAGATGATGTTGTGAAAGATAATTTATCATTTACGCCCCGTTTTTTGCCGTATATTCAACCCTATGAATTTGAAGGCTTGCTATTTTCTGATATTACCAAATTAACTGAAATTGAAACAACTTGGGCTAGGGCAACCAATGACTTGCAAGCTATTCGTGATGGTGTAGAGACACCCGAGCATATTAATGACGGTTATGAAACTAAACCTTCAGCACACTTAGGAAGGCTTTTACATGTTCCCCATTACCGAAAAACACTTCATGGCGCATTAGCTATTCAATCAATAGGCATTGATAAATTATTAGCTGAATGTTTGCATTTTTCTGGGTGGTATAACCAACTAATTGAATTGAAGAATAATTATAATTGCTTGGAGCTGTAAGTCGTAATTTGTAGGGGCAACACGCTAAATTGCATTCTACGTGCTTAGACACATTGAAACACTTACCAAGCAAGCATTAAAACTCGCCCCAGCTTCAAAAAGGTATATCGCAGAAATATTGCTGGAAAGTTTGGATTTCGAAGAGGACTTTATTGTTTCGGAAGAATGGAGGCAAGAAATACAAAAACACTGTAAAGAGGCAGACGCTAACCTTTCACTATTGATTGATGGCGAACAATTTATGATCGAGCTGAAACAACGTTATTTATGAAGTACATCCATTAACTTAAATAATCATGGAATCACAAAAATCATTCGTCAGCTGGTTTCGGGACTCATCTCCCTACATCCACGCCCACCGCAACAAAACCTTTGTCATCTCATTCGGCGGAGAAGCGGTGCTGGCTGATGATTTCGACCACCTTGTTCATGACTTCGCCTTACTCAGCAGCCTAGGCATACGTCTGGTTTTGGTTCACGGCATACGTCCACAGATCGACCAGCGACTCAGTAAACTGAATTTTCTCGCCAGCTTTCACAACAACTTGCGCATCACCGATGATGTTGCTTTGCAATGCGTTAAGGAAGCAGCCGGATTGGTACGTGTGGAAATTGAAGCGCTGTTATCGATGGGACTGGCAAACTCGCCGATGGCCGGGGCGAAAATCAAGGTGGCTTCAGGCAATTTTGTGGTCGCCAAACCTATAGGTGTGATTGACGGTGTCGATTATTGCCATACCGGCGAAGTACGACGTATCGATAGCGCGGCGATTCATCAACAACTCGACCAGAACAATGTGGTGTTGATCTCACCAATCGGTTATTCGCCAAGCGGGGAAATCTTCAATCTGTCGGCCGAGCAAGTCGCCACGGCAGTGTCGATTGCGTTAAAAGCGGAAAAGTTAGTTTTATTGACTGAACAAGGTTGCTGCAATCCCGATACCGGCGAACAGATTCAGCAAATGACTACCGCGGAAGCCAATGCTTTTTTGCTAAAAAATCCAGACCTATCAACCGATATCAGTTTACCGCTGAAAGCGGCGATGCAAAGTTGTCAATCCGGCATTGAACGTGTGCATTTGATTAACCGAGCCATTGACGGTGCGCTGTTACTGGAATTATTCAGCCGTGACGGCATAGGTACGTTGATCAGCTCAACAGCTTATGAAGAGTTACGTCCGGCCGCCTTGAACGATATAGGCGGCATACTGGAGTTAATCAAGCCGCTGGAACAACAAGGCAAGTTGGCCAAGCGTTCCCGGGAAAAAATCGAAATGGAAATCGCCGACTATATCGTGATTGAACGCGACGGCCTGATTATCGGCTGTACCGCTTTGCATGCTGAAGTGCAAAGCCGGTTCGGCGCGATTGCCTGTTTAGCGGTGCATCCCGATTATCAAGGCTCCGCCCGAGGTAATCGCATGCTTGAAGATGTCTACCGCAAGGCGGCAGAACTCAAACTTAAAAAATTATTCGTGTTATCAACGCAAACTATGCATTGGTTTATTGAGAGGGGATTTATATCGTCAACTATTGCCGATCTTCCCGAACAACTCAAGGCCTTATATAACCCGCAAAGAAACTCCAAAGTCTTTTGCAAAGACATCGCATAATCATGTTCCCATGACGATTAATCCGGCCTGCATATCAATCCTGCAATTATCTGATTTACATATTCTGGCGACATCGGAAGATACCATGCTGGGCATTAATACCGAGCATTATTTCCATGCCTGCCTTGAACAGGCGATTCGGCAGCGTTCAACCGCAAAACAGCCGTTCGATTTAATTTTGCTGACCGGCGATTTGGCTCAAGATCCGTGTCTTGAAAGTTACGGACGCATCTTAGCTAAGCTTGAAGCCTATAATACGCCGTGTATCTGTTTGCCCGGCAATCATGACGATTATGGACTCATGCAGCAGGTATTTAATACCGACAGCATCAATTGCCGAAAACAGCTGTTAATGAATAATTGGCAGGTGATTAGCCTGAATAGCCAAATACCGGGAGCCCCGGGCGGGCGTTTGTCAAATGATGAATTGCAGTTCCTTACTAGTTGTTTAACCGAACACCCGGAACGCCATGCGTTGATCGCCGTCCACCATCATTGTCTAGAGACTAAGAGTCCTTGGATGGATACTATGATCATTGAAAATAGCCAAGAATTTTGGGCGATAGTCGATAAGTATCCCCAAGTAAAAGCGATAACCACCGGCCATATCCATCAGATCTTGGATATAAAGACAACAAGGCTTCGGATATTGGGCTCACCTTCAACCTGTTTTCAATTCGTCCCCGGAAGCACTGAATTCGCTGTAAACGACAAGGCTCCGGGTTATCGATTAATGGATCTGTATGCGGATGGCCGGGTTGAATCCGAGGTGATTCGTTTAGCGGAGCCGTTGCTTGGACTGCAAACAAATCTGCATGGATATTAGCAGGTTCAAGACAAGCAATATTTTACCGCTTCTTACGCCGCCTGCCTTTTACCGGTTCAATTTCCTTGGCTAAATACCCGGCTGCGTTAACTGGGGTGGTCTCAGCGGTCAGAATAACACCCAACTCGGTCATCGCCTTTAAATAAACCTTACGCTTAAAATACACGACATCTTTAAGCGGTTCCCAATAGTCTACCCAGCGCCAGTCATCAAATTCCGGTTTTGAACATTGGTCGAAACGTACATTGGATTCATGGGTTATCAATCGCAATATATACCAGATTTGCTTTTGGCCTATGCATAAGGGAAGTGAATTCTTGCGTATATAGCGCTCAGGCAATTGATACCTCAGCCAATAACGCGTACGTCCAAGCACTTGGACATGCTGTTGTTGCAGTCCTGTTTCTTCGCACAACTCACGATACATCGCGGCTTCTGGGTCTTCATTCGGATTAATCCCGCCTTGCGGGAATTGCCATGAGTTTACACCCATTCGTTTTGCCCAAAACACGCGACCCTCGTCATTGCAAAGGATGATCCCGACGTTAGGTCGGTATCCTTTAGAGTCAATCATGTTAAAACCTGTGTTTTTACCTTTCCTAGTTCTTTAATCTTGCTAATGGTAAAATTATTAAAGAGAGGTCAGTAATTTAAATTAATGACTGCATTGTTCCATAAATAAAGTGCATACGCCATAGGGCGCCGCTCTTTTTAATGACTTGAGACAGGATTAACCGTGAGCTTAGCGATTTTTGATTTAGATAATACCTTGATTGCCGATGACAGCGATTACTTATGGGGACAGTTTCTAGTAGATCAGGGCATCGTTGATAAAGACTACTACGAAAGCGCCAACGCTAAATTTTACGATGACTACAAACAAGGGACCTTGGATATTGTCGAATTTCTTCGCTTTTCGTTAAAACCATTAGCAGACAATAATCCCGAGCAACTCTATCAGTGGAGGACGCAATTTATTGAACAAGTCATCAAACCATTGCTGTTAATGCCGGCACAACAACTGATCGACAAACATAAAAATCGGGGGGATACCTTGCTGGTTATCACCGCAACCAATCGCTTTGTGACCGAGCCGATAGTTCATCTATACGGTATTAAAAACTTGCTGGCGACCACGCCTGAATTTATTTCCGGTCGATATACCGGTGGTTTTAATGGCATCCCTTGTTTTCGGGAGGGTAAGGTTGAATTGTTGGAAGCTTGGTTAAAAGACTCAAACGAAACGATGAAAGACAGCTGGTTTTACAGCGATTCTCACAACGACCTGCCGCTGCTTAAGCTGGTAGACCATCCGGTTGCCGTCGATCCCGATGAGAAATTGACTGAATATGCCGATGCTGCCAACTGGCCGATTATCAGCCTAAGAAACGGGCAATGTCCTACGGAACATTTTCATAAATAGATTACTTTTATCAAAAAACAGCTGTTTTTAGGCGACCCGGTTAAAATATAACGGCTAAAAGTGCCATTTGTAAGCAGTTAAACTTGTCTTATCTTTGTTCTATTAACAATCTCGCAACCTATCGCTATGACTATCATGACTTTTCCAACCATCGAATCCTTTGTCGGTAATACGCCTTTAGTCCTCTTGCAGCGTTTGCCAGGAAACACCAGCAATACTATCCTGGTTAAACTGGAAGGCAATAATCCTGCCGGTTCGGTCAAAGACCGTCCGGCGCTCAGCATGATTAAACACGCCGAACAACGAGGCGAGATCAAGCCAGGCGACCGGTTAATTGAGGCGACCAGCGGTAACACAGGCATTGCGTTGGCAATGGCTGCGGCAATTAAAGGCTACAAAATGACCTTGATTATGCCGGATAACATGAGTGAAGAGCGCCGGGCTTCAATGAAAGCCTACGGTGCCGAGATTATTCTTACGCCAGCCGCCGGCAGTATGGAGGCGGCAATCGATTTGTCCAGAGAAATGGAAGCAGCAGGCAAGGGTAAGGTGCTTGATCAGTTTTCCAACCCCGATAATCCACGCGCTCATTATGAAGGCACCGGCCCGGAAATCTGGCACGACACGCAAGGGAAAGTCACTCATTTCGTCAGCTCCATGGGCACCACCGGCACGATTATGGGTACTTCAAAATACCTCAAGGAACAAAATGCCGACATTCAGGTTATCGGCGTACAACCGGAAGGCCAATCTAAAATCCCAGGCATTCGTCGTTGGCCAAAAGAGTATTTACCGAAAATCTATCAGGCTGATCGAGTGGATCGAATTATCGATGTCGATCAGGCGTCAGCCGAAAAAGTCGCCCGTGAGTTGGCCGCCAAAGAAGGTATTTTCGCCGGTATCTCATCCGGCGGCGCTGTCCATGCTGCCTTGATGCTGTCCGAAGAAGTCGAGCATGCAGTGATCGTAGTCATCATCTGCGACAGAGGGGATCGATATTTGTCCACGGGGGTTTTTCCGGGGTAATGTGGAAGAAGTTTGCAGGGACCATCAGACTCATCCTGACCCTCATCTTTATTTTAACAACGTCCAGCGCAAATGCGCTGGATAGCCTATCGCTTAATATAGGATCCATTGCAGGAACGCAATGGCAACTAGACAATATCAATATTGTTCTGGACAACCTTGCTCAAAAACCGCAAAAACTGGCCTTAACGATTACCCAGTTAAGTCTGCCTAAACCGTTCGACGACCTCAATCTGGTCAACATCCATTGCACGTCTTTCACTTGGCAGAATAAGGAACTGTTGTGCAAACAGGGCAGGGCGGAGATGCATTCAAAACGTTGGCAGTCGCCATTCGTTAATTTCTCCTTTCATGTCACGGAAAAACACAGTTCATTCAAACTGAGCGATTTGCGTTTGGCTGGCGGAACAATATCAGTTGAAGGTAACGAACAGGGGGAATTATGGCGGTTGCAGATTAGCGCTAAAGCAATAGATAGCAAAGTCACTCAACAATTGTTTCCGCAGAAGATATTCAAGCTGCAAGACGGTAGAATCGATATTGAATTAACCGCTTCCGGCAGTCATGCACGAATCAAAGACTTTACTTTAATTGCCAAACTTAATAGTTTGACTGGACAAACCCAAGACGGGCGGTTGGCTACTGAAGCATTAATGCTGGTGTCAAAGCTTAACGCTCAACATAATAACAACTTGTGGCAATGGCAAAGCCATGTTGAATTTAACGGCGGAGCAATCTATGTAGAACCATTGTATCTGGAGGCTGCTGGGAAAACGAGTGCGCTGGATGCCTATGGCGATTGGGACGAGTTAAACCAACGCATCGAAATCAACTCAGCAAGTTACCGGCACTCAAACGTCGGGGAATTAAGCGGCAGTGCAACTGTCCACTACAAAGATGGAGTCAGTGTTGAAAAGGCGCTGCTCTCCTTACACAGTAACAAATTGCAGGACTTCTCAGCAATTTATCTAAATCCGTTTTTTGAGCAAACGGTATTGCAAGGCGTGTCGCTCGCTGGGCTTTTAAAAGCCGACTTCACCATTAACAAACATTCATTAACTGCGTTAACTGCAAGCTTTGATCATCTTGATATTAAAGATGCTGATGGTCGCGGAGAAGTTCAAGATGGAGCAGGGCAGCTCAACTGGTCTATGGACCCAACATTTAACCAGACCTCAAAAATTTCTTGGCAACAATTGCGAGTTCGCGCCTTGCCGGTAGGCCCATCCGAGCTGTCGTTTCTGAGCCGGGCAGGTAGTATCAAACTGCTGGAAAAACCCCGACTGCCTTTTTTAGATGGTGCAATTACCATCAATCAGTTTAGCTTTCAGGCAAAAAAACAACAGGATCCGGAAGTATCTTTTGAAGGCAAGTTAAGTAATGTATCGCTTGAACAATTGTCACTAGCCCTAAACTGGGTACCGTTATCAGGTACTATCAGCGGTCAAATTCCCCGAATCGACTACAGTAATAAAACACTGAGCCTGAGCGGCGAATTGATCGTGAAAGTTTTTGACGGTGAAATTAAGATCAGCAATCTGGCTTCTTCTGGATTGTTTACCGATTTTCCAAAGTTTCACGCTGACCTGGAAATCGATAACCTGGATTTGGAACAGTTAACCGGCAAGTTTGAATTCGGCGGTATTACCGGTAAGTTATCGGGTTATGTCAGGCAACTGTACATGGAAAATTGGCACCCAGTGACGTTTTATGCGTGGCTGGGCACGCCGGAAAATGATTATTCTAGTCACAGAATTAGTCAAAAAGCCGTGAAAAATATCGCTAACATCGGCGGCGGTGGCGCTACCGATATATTGTCCAAAAGTTTTTTAAGTTTTTTTGAAACCTTCGGTTACGACAAACTCGGTCTAGGCTGTTATTTACATGACGGCGTATGTCAATTGATGGGTGTAGAGGCCGCAGATTCCGGTTATGCGATTGTCACTGCCGGCGGCATACCGCGTATCAATGTGATCGGTTATAACTCTCGCCTTGATTGGAATGTATTGATAGATCGATTACAGCGTATATCAACAACCGATGAAGTGATTATTGAATAACATTGTGAAGATGCGCGGAAAGTGTCTTTTTGCGGAAGGAAGAGAAGGGTAAAAATAATCTTCGGTAAATCAGTTGAAAGAATCGAGCTTGCATCTCTCTAATTGAAAAAATTAAACAACAAAATGTGTTGGGCAACATAGCTCCCCAACACATTTTCTTTTTATTTAGCCCTTTAACGCCTTCAATACCGCTTGCATAGTCGCATTGGCATCACCAAACAACATGCGGGTATTTTCCAGTACGAATAAGGGATTACCTACACCGGCATAGCCTGAGGCCATGCTGCGTTTAAGTACGATGGTGGTTTCGCCTTTCCAGCATTCCAATACCGGCATACCGGCAATCGGGCTGTTGGGGTCATCCAATGCGGATGGGTTAACAATGTCATTCGCACCGATTACGATCGATACGTCAACATGATCCCAATCTTCATTGATTTCATCCATTTCATAAACAATATCGTAAGGTACCTTAGCCTCAGCTAACAGCACATTCATGTGACCGGGCATTCTGCCTGCGACCGGATGGATACCGAAACCGACCTTCTTGCCTTTATCGCGCAGCAATTTAGTGATTTCGTTAACGGTGTGTTGAGCCTGAGCCACCGCCATGCCGTAGCCTGGAATGATGACGATATTTTTTGCCGTCAACAATAACTGTGCCGTTTCATCCGCATCGATAGGCTGAACTTCACCTTCAATAACAGCGGCCTCGCCACCCGATGCGGTACCGAAACCTCCGGCAATTACGCTGATAAAGTTGCGGTTCATCGCCCGGCACATGATGTAACTCAAGATCGCGCCGCTGCTGCCGACCAATGCGCCGGTAACGATCAACAAATCGTTACTTAACATAAAACCGGTTGCCGCCGCCGCCCATCCTGAATAGCTATTGAGCATAGATACCACCACCGGCATATCCGCACCGCCGATAGCCATAACCATGTGTACGCCGAACGCCAGCGCAATAATAGTCATCAGCAATAAGGGGAAGGTACCGCCGCCAGCTTCTGCCTGTTGCAAAAACAGCCGACCCAAAAAGACGGCAGCAACCAGCAAGCCCAGATTTAACCAATGACGAGCAGGCAGTAACATCGGCTTGCCGCTGATACGTTCGCTGAGTTTGCCGAAAGCTATTACCGAGCCTGAAAAGGTTACAGCTCCAATTAGGATGCCGACGTAAATTTCCACTTCATGAATATTTTTTTCTACACCGCTTAAGCTCAACGAGCTGTCCATAAAATTGGCATAACCGACCAATACCGCAGCCATACCCACCAAGCTGTGCATGATGGCAACCAATTCCGGCATTTGGGTCATTTCGACTTTCAATGCGGCTTTTACGCCGATAGCGCCCCCGATTAACAACGCAATAATTAACACCACATAAGAGGTAACCGATGCGCTTAATGCGGTAGCGATAATAGCGATAGCCATGCCTAACATGCCGTAATAATTGCCTCGGCGGGCGGTTTCCTGATTACTTAAACCACTTAAACTGAAAATGAACAGAACGGTGGCAACGATGTAAGACATCGTGACTAAACTTTGGGACATCATATTCTCCGGTTATTTTCTGAACATTTCTAACATACGGCGGGTGACTAAAAAGCCACCGGCAATATTGATAGATGCAATGAGTATCGCCAATCCGGCCAGAACGCTGATCACAAAGCCTGGCGTGGAAATTTGCACGACAGCCCCGATAACGATAATGCCGCTAATGGCATTAGTTACGCTCATTAAAGGGGTGTGTAGCGAGGCGGAGACATTCCAGATCACCTGATAGCCGATGAAACACGCCAGCACAAACACGGTAAAGTGCGACATGAACGAAGCTGGGGCAACCGAACCGATACCGAACAGCAGCAAGCCGCCGACAATTAATGGGATAAACTGCTTAATCGAATCAGGAACGATAGATTTTTGTTGAGCCTTGACCGACTCATAAGCGGGTGCTTCGGTTTGCGGGGCAGGGGCAGCGGATAGCTTAGGCGGTGGCGGCGGCCATGTAATTTTACCTTCTTTAATCACCGTGGTACCGCGTATTACCTCGTCATCCATATTGACGTTGAGCATACCGTTTTTCTCTGGGCAAAGTTCAGTCAATAAATGCCTGAGGTTAGTCGAATAAAGCTGACTCGATTGATTCGCCAAGCGGCTGGGCAGATTACTGTAACCGATAAGGGTTACGCCGTGCTTTACCACGACTTCATCTTTCTCAGTTAATGCGCAATTGCCGCCTTGTTCGGCAGCCAGATCGACAATAATACTGCCCGGCTTCATGGATTTAACCATGCCTTCGGTGATCAGCTTTGGTGCCGGTTTACCGGGAATTAGTGCAGTGGTGATAATGATGTCCACTTCCATCGCCTGCCGGGCAAACAAAGCCATTTCAGCTTCGATAAATTCCTTGGACATGGTTTTGGCGTAACCGCCCGTGCCGGCGCCTTCTTCCTTAAAGTCCAGCAGCAAGAACTCGGCATCCATGCTTTCGATTTGTTCTTTAACTTCAGGACGGGTATCGAAAGCCCTAACAATAGCGCCCATGCTTTTTGCGGTACCGATCGCAGCAAGTCCTGCAACCCCTGCACCGATAACCAGCACTTTAGCGGGAGGGACTTTACCGGCGGCGGTAATTTGTCCGGTAAAAAACCGGCCGAAATGCTGTGCGGCTTCAATAACAGCACGATAACCGGCAATATTAGCCATGGAACTGAGTGCATCAAGCTTTTGCGCTCTGGACATGCGCGGCACGCTGTCCATAGCCAGCACCGTGGCTTCTTTATCAGCCAGTTTCTGCATGAGTTCTTCATTTTGCGCAGGCCAGATAAAACTGATTAAATGGCCGCCTTTGGATAGCAGGTCGATTTCGTCCACTGCCAGTTCGGGATGCCGCTCGGGTGCGCGAACCTTCATGACAATGTCCGCTTTTTTCCATAGCGTTTTGGCATTAGCAACGATTTCGACACCGACTTCTTTATAGGCTTCATCAGAAATGTTCGCGGCAAGTCCCGCACCTTTTTCAATCAGGACGGAAAAACCCAGTTTTATAATTTGTTCAGCGGCCTCAGGCGTAGTGGCCACGCGTTTTTCACCTGGGTGAATCTCTTTAGGTATACCAATCTTCATACAATCTCCAATGGGAGTAGTTTAGAGCATAGTGAGCAAAGGTTTTAACCTTCAGTCAAAACCTCAACGTGGAGGATATGAGATAAAGCCGGTTTTTTCAATAAAAAACATAAAACCGGTAGGCGTTTGCGAAATTTGCGAAGGCATAGAGTCCGACAAGCAAGTTCTCTCTACCCAAAGGAAATGGCTAAAGTGAGGGCATATTAAATGTTGATTTATTAACTTCCCCACGATCCGATGTAGCGAGTGGAACGAGGAGTTGACGAATTTTTTTGCCTCTTTAGCTCTAGCGAACTTCTTTTTCATGATTGACTACTTCGATTGCAGCTCTTCACTTGACGAAGTGAGTTCTTCCAGTGCAGTTTGCCTTTCTTCACGCAACGTTTGCAACTCTTCGCAGGCTTGTTGTAGCTCATCGAGTAAAATTTGCTGTTCAACGCTCGGTGATTTGCGTGTGCGTCTTCTTGTTTGCAGCGTTGTCACATCGGTAAATATGGCAATCAGCGTGTCGACTAATGCTTCGGGTTTAGTTATCGACTGTACCGTTAGGTTAATAGTTTGCGTTCCGGTTTCCGTATCTATGATCAAGCCCGGCAGGAAAACTACTTCGGATTGATGTTGCGCTCTTTTTAAGGCATCGGCCGCCCACCCGACTTTGTTCTTTTGCATCGGCAAAAAGCCGGGTAGATTAAGATCACAGCAATGATAGAAAGACTAAAAAACAGCCGCCCTTGTATGATAAAATTCCGGTTTTTTAATTTCACCCTTTGAGTTTTCCCATGAACAAACCTAAAAAAGTCGCAATTCTTACGGCGGGCGGCTTGGCCCCCTGCTTAAACTCAGCCATCGGCAGCCTTATCGAACGTTATACTGAAATCGATCCGAGCATTGAAATCATTTGCTACCGTAGCGGTTATAAAGGTCTGTTGCTGGGTGATTTTTATACCGTCACCCCGGAAATTCGTGAAAAAGCCGGTTTGTTACATCGTTTCGGCGGCTCGGTGATCGGCAACAGCCGAGTCAAGCTGACTAACGTTAAAGACTGTATTAAACGCGGACTGGTTGAAGAAGGTCAGGATCCGCAAAAAGTGGCCGCCGACCAATTGGTTAAAGACGGTGTCGATATTCTGCATACTATCGGCGGTGACGATACCAATACTGCTGCGGCTGATCTTGCTGCGTTCTTGGCTAAAAACGATTACGGTCTTACCGTTATCGGTCTGCCCAAAACCGTCGATAACGATGTATTTCCTATTAAACAATCTCTAGGTGCCTGGACGGCAGCAGAGCAGGGCGCTCGTTACTTCTGGAACGTAGTTGCCGAGAACAATTCCAATCCGCGAATGCTGATTGTCCATGAAGTGATGGGACGCAGTTGCGGTTGGTTGACTGCGGCCACTGCTGTGGAATACCGCAAACTGCTGGATCGCGCCGAATGGTTGCCTGAGCTGGGTTTGGATCGGGCTACTTATGAAGTGCATGGCGTTTTTATCCCTGAAATGGCCATTGATCTTGCTGCCGAAGCGAAGCGTCTTCGTGCAGTGATGGATAAGGTCGATTGTGTGAACATCTTCGTTTCCGAAGGCGCAGGCGTTGAGTCTATCGTTGCCGAAATGCAAGCTAAGGGGCAAGAAGTACCGCGCGATGCGTTCGGTCATGTCAAGCTGGATGCGGTTAATCCGGGAAAATGGTTCGGCGACCAGTTTGCCGAAATGATCGGTGCGGAAAAAACGCTGGTGCAAAAATCGGGTTATTTTGCCCGTGCATCTGCGGCCAATGTTGAAGACATTCGCCTGATCAAGTCTTGTGCCGATCTGGCTGTCGAGTGCGCTTTCCGTCGCGAGTCCGGCGTTATCGGTCATGATGACGATAAAGGTTTTGTACTGCGTGCGATTGAATTCCCACGTATCAAAGGTGGTAAGCCTTTTGATCTGGATACCGCTTGGTTTAACCAAACCTTGTCTGAAATCGGCCAGGCTAAAGGAGCTAAGGTAGAGATTGGGCATTAAAAGATCTCTATATTAACTTTCAGTTTTGCGAAACTGTGTTAAAACTTTTACCATAGAGAACACGAGGGACACGGAAAAATAGCTGTATTATTAAAGCATTATCAACTCCGTGTTCTTCGTGGTTAGTTTTTAAAGGCGAATACTCGTTCAAACTTTGGGCTACCCACTTAAGACGGGACAATAGGCAAGGCTTAACCGTTCGTGGTGACCCTTCGGCTGCGCTCAGGACTAAAGGCCTTGTCGAAGGGTGGACGGTTAAGCCGATCATG
>JADHTX010000019.1 GCA_016784875.1 Methylobacter sp. | reverse complement strand
TTGCTTGCGTATCGGTCGGTCTTGACGATTAGCCAGCAGAATCGTCAACGTGGCTTTTCGCACTTCGCCGCTTTGGGAGCCTGCAAAGGGATCGTTGCCGGCCGAACCGCTGCCGATGGTGGTGTAAACCGATTTTACATAGGGCACGCTTATGACCAGTTGGCGAGCGGTTTCCGCCGAAGCCCGGGTTTGGGCAAGGCTGGCGCCGGGGGATAATTCGACGAAAACCTGGGTCTGAGAATTGTCGTCCGGCGGTATGAAGCCCGTCGGCAGCAAAGGGATCAGCAGCAAGGAGCCGATGAAAAACGCCGCCGCAGCCGCTATCGTGGTCAGGCGATGCTTCAGGCACCAGGCCGCCAGTTTCATATAGCTTTGCATGATGCGTCCTTCCGGTGGATCGGAATAGCCGCTGTCTTTTAGCATATAAGCGGCCATCATCGGCGTCAACATCCGCGCCACTACCAGCGAGGCCAGCACGGCCAGCGCGGCCGTCCAGCCGAATTGCTTGAAGAAACGGCCTGCTATGCCGCTCATGAAGGCGGTGGGCAAAAATACCGCAACCAGGGCGAAGGTGGTTGCGACCACCGCCAGGCCGATTTCGTCCGCTGCCTGCATGGCCGCCTGATAGGGCGTTTTGCCCATATGCAAGTGGCGCACGATGTTTTCCACTTCGACGATGGCATCGTCGACCAGAATGCCGACGACCAGAGATAAGGCCAATAAAGTGACGCCATTCAGGGAGAACCCAAAATAGTCCATGCCTATAAAGGCTGGAATTATCGACAGCGGCAGGGCTACGGCGGAGATGAAAGTCGCCCGCCAATCCTTTAAAAACAGCCATACGACCAACACGGCCAGCAAGGCGCCTTCGTAAAGTATGGTCATGGAGCCCTGAAATTCTTCCATTACCGGAGTGACAAAATTGAATGCTTCGGTAAATTCTATGTCCGGGTTGGACAGCCGCAACTCCGCTAACGCTGTTTGCACACCCGCGCCAACCTCGACGTCGCTGGCGCCCCGGCTGCGAGTGACTTCAAACCCTACCACTGGTTTGCCGTTCAGCATAGCCAGAGACCGAGGCTCAGCCACCGTATCGTCAATTGCAGCGACTTGGTTGAGGCGAATACGGCGGCCGTCTGCCAAAGAGATTTGTAGCGTCCGCATTTCTTCAACCGAAGCGACATTGGCCAAAGTGCGCACCGGTTGCTCGCCGCTGCCGAGATTGGTACGACCACCGGCGCTTTCTCTTTGAATTTCGCGCAATTGGCGGGAAATATCGGTTGCCGTAGCTCCCAACGATTGCAGTTTGACCGGGTCCAGTGCAATAGTCACTTCCCGGCTGACGCCGCCCACTCGGCTAACCGCGCCAACACCGCGCACACTGAGCAATTTCTTGGCAATGGTGTCTTCTACAAACCAGGACAGCGCTTCGTCATCGCGTTGGCTGGAAGCGACAGTAAAGGCTAGGATAGGCGAACCGGCCAAATCCAGCTTGGTAACGATAGGGTCGCGTAAATCGGCAGGCAGATCGGAGCGCACTTTGGAAACAGCAGAACGCACGTCGTCCACGGCTTCCTGCACCGGTTTTTCCAGTTGGAATGCGGCAGTTATCGTGACGCTGCCGTCCTGTACTTTAGTGGTGATGTGCTTCAGGCCTTGCAAGGTAGCGATAGCGTTTTCGATTTTACGCGCTGCTTCGGTTTCCAGTTGGGACGGAGAAGCGCCGGGCAGGGATGCGGAGACCGTCACTGTGGGCAAGTCCAGATCCGGCATGTTCTGAATTTTCATCGATTGAAAACTCAATATACCGCCGAAGCTCAGCAGCACAAATAACATCAGTGCCGGAACGGGGTTGCGGATACACCAGGCGGAGACATTCATGGCTGTACCACCTGAACGGTATCGCCATCGGTTAGGAACGAAGCACCGCTAGCGACCAGACGATCTTCCGCTTTGAGTCCGGAAACTATTTCCAAGCTGTCATCGATTCTTCGGCCCAATTGCACTTTGACCTGGGAGGCCTTGGCCGGCTCTCCGTTTTGCTCGCCCAGTCTAAAAACATAGCTGAAGCCGTCCCGCAGAGATAGCGCAGTTTGAGGCACCGTGAGACCGGCCTTGACGCCGATTTGGAATTCGCCCCGGGCAAACATCCCAGCACGTAAGCCGTGCCGGGCAGCTTCGGGTAAGTCCACGTAGACCAAACCGTTACGGCTTCGGACATCCAAAGTCGGCGCCAATGAGCGAATCTTGCCGTTGATGCCGCCAACGTTGGGTACCTCGACGCTAACAGTCATGCCGGGTTTAAGTTGCGCCATTTCGGAGGCGGTGACTTCGCCGCGCCATTCCAGCCGATTTTGCCGGATCATGCGAAATAATTCTTGCCCCTTAGTAACGACTGCTCCCAAGGTGGCGCTACGGGAAGAAATAACGCCATCATCGCTGGCTAATACACGAGTATATTTCAGCCGCAACAATTGCGAATCCAACTGTGCCTTAGCCGACTGCACCTTGGCTTTAGCAGTCTTTTCGCCGGTCAGGTATTGGTTTACCTGCTGGCTGCTGAGCGCTCCGGAAGCCGAGATTTGTTGAGCCCGTTCGGCGTTAACGCGTGCATCGGCCAAATTTGCTTCGACCTCGGCTAGAGCCGCCCGACTTTGTGCGACATCGGCTAAAACGCTCTCGTCGGAAAAAACCGCCAGCACTTGCCCTTTCTTTACTGTTTCACCCACCTGCACATTCACCTCGGTCAAATGCAGGTCGCTGACTTCAGCGCTGATAATGGCCTCCTGCCATGCCGCTATCGAACCGTTGGCCGTCAATGTCATAGAAATATCGCGCATGACAGGCTGGATTACCGTAACGCTGAGGGCAGGCTTAGGCGCGGAAGCCGAGTCGGCGGCGTCAGACGGATTACTGCGTACGGCGATAATGCCGATGCCGAGCAGTACGCTTAAGACTGCCGACAGAGCGCCTATTTTTCCTTTTGTCATGATTTTCCTTCGGTGAAATCGACTTGATGATTTAGGTGATCCGGTTTTTTGGGGTCGCCGTTGCCCGAATTTGCAGCGCCGACTTTCCGGGCATCTTCATGTTCTTCCCAATTTCCTCCCGCAGCGCGGTAGAGAGCGATCCAGGCGCTGACTTGCTCCTGTTCTAATTCTTTAAGCGCCATTTCCGCAGACAGCACGTTACGCCGGGATGTTTCGACATCAATCAAATTACCTAATCCGACTTGGTAAAGTTGCTGGACAGCCAGAAAATTAGCCCGATAACCGGTGACCGCTTGGCGGCCTTCGGGTAAGCGCCGACTGGCGCTATTTAAGCGCACCAACGCCTCTTCCACTTCTTTTACCGCCGTTCGTACCTTGCTGCGAAACTGGCTTTCGGCGGCCTGATATAGGGCGCGCGCTGCTTCCACATCGGCTGCCCGCTTACCGGCATCGAACAGCGGCAAGCTGAGCGTCGGGCCGATAGCCCAGGTTTGCGCAAGCAAAAGCGCTGACCCGTTGATGCTTTGCAAGGTTGGAGTGATGTTGCCGGATAGGCTCAGTTTGGGAAAGCGTTTGGCCTGCTCGACGCCGATTTTGGCGCTGGCTTCCGCGACATCGCGCTCGGCGGCGGCCACGTCGGGCCGTTGCAGCAGTACTCGGGCAGGCAGGGAGTCGATTCGGAACGTCGGCGGACTGGGCAGCTTTGCCACCCGGTCCGGTGCGGCGGTTAATAATTTACGAACTTTCGTTTCTTCGAGGGCGGTCATTGCGACAAGTCCTTTTATCGAGCGCTCGCATTGCGCTTGTTGCTGCAACAACGTTCTATTGCCGTCGGCGGCACTGGCATTGGCCAGTGCAACGTCACTTGGAGCACGGAATCCGGCATTACCTGCGATTTCCGAGAGTCGCGCCGATTCACGGCGCGACTCGGTGTCGGCCTGTACTATTTGCACTTGGGCTTCGCAATAACGATAAGCCAGATAGGCATTGGCAACTTCCACTGCCACCGCGACCCGGGCATCGTGCCAGGATGCGTTTCTCGATTCCAGTTGACTGAGAGCCGCTTCTTTCTGCCGCGCCAAGCCGCCGAACAGGTCGATTTCCCAACTGGATTGCAGCCCGAACGGATATTGGTTCCACACGAACGGCGCGCCGCCAAAGGAAGAAGAGGAGCGCCTTGCTTCTATGCTGGAATCTAGATTGGGCAATAAGGCGGCGTCGGCGCCGACGAGGTTGGTCCTGGCTTGCTCGATGCGCGCTCCGGCATCGGCCACGGAGGCGCTTACTTGTTCGGCAGCTGATAAAAGACGGGTCAGAACCGGGTCATTAAAGCGATCCCACCACCGATTTAAGTTCGCCGGGTTGCCCTGGTGAGCAATCGCTAAGTTTTTCTCATCCGGCTGGGGAGCCTGCCAATTAGCAGCTGTTGGCAGTGACTTAGCTTGGTAATCGGGGCCTACGGTGGTCAATAAGCCGCCGGAGCCGCATGCTGACAGCAGCAAAGATAAAAGACTCCAGCTGATTCGTTGCAGATTTTTATTGCTCATGATTTACCTGTTGTGCGCGACGCCGAGCCTCGCCTTCGATCATCGACACGGCATAACCGGCCAGACGTTCCGCCAGAACATCAACCGCGTTGAGAGAGTTCAACAGTTGCGGAGAAATGACCGAAACAACCTCTTGCCCGATGTAAAAATGCACGGCCATGCCTATGATGGAAAAAGCCAGGCGATGCACATCCTCATCAATGTACTGTAGGGCCAAATGTTCTTTGAGCAGCGAAACCAAAGCTTCGTGTTGCGGTTTGATCTCTGCATCGATTTCCTGCTGCCAGGCTCCGGTCGGCTCGATCATTTCCCGGAAGTGCAGTTTCATCACCAGCCTGACCTCTTCGCCTTTTTTCAGCGGTTCAAGAAATTCCGTGAAAAACCTGGTTAGCGCTTCAGGCAGAGGCAAGTCGGCATAAGCCGCGATGTTGGAGCCACAGGGCGTGTCACCCAGCGGTTCGGTAAAAGCGGCGCGATAAAGACCTGCCTTATCGCCGAAGTAGTAGCGGATGGCCGAAATATTCGCGTCCGCCGCTTCACAGATTTCTCGGGTGGAGGCGGCCTTGTAGCCCTTTTCAGCGAACAGCCGTAATGCCGACATAACGAGTCTGCTACGGGCATCGTGAGTTTCTGTTTCTGGGTTTCTGATGTTGACCATGCTGCCTTAGATGAATTGCTTGTCGGAAAAGTAAATCAAACGATTGATTAGCAAAATATCAATCAATCGTTTGATTGTCAACTTTCGGTGTTGTTCGGAGGATTTATTGAGGGCAGTGGTCCGGTTACGGAAAACTGGCCTAGACAAAGTTAAGGATGAGTATCGCCTGATTTATCCTGGAATGCTCACCACATGGGTGAAATCCGCTCATGCTTCGACAAGCTCAGCATGAACGGATTTCACCCGATCCAACTGATTTTTTTAGGGCGACCTTGAGTTACTTATTAATCGACGCATGAATTTGATTGGCAAGCGATTTAACGCCCCGTTTTGTTACTTTTTCATGGTTGCCCTTAAGTTCAATGTCATAGCTTGCTGCCGGCATTTGGTTTTTTACATTAATCAAATGCGTCATCAGATATGAAAACAAGAAGCTGGGTTTGCTGTGCTGACTGACTACAATCCAGTCGGCGCCAAACTGCTTTCCCAACTTGGCGGCAAGATCATCAAAACGAAATAGGTAGCCGAAGCTCGAATTGGCGGCTGCTTGAGATGCGGCGTCGATGTGAACGATTTCGTAGTCGCCGGACCGGCTTATCGCCTGCTCCAGCAAGGGCTGCATGGATGCGGTGCGCAGTTGTTCCTGCGGCGTGTTGGGCAGGGAAGTAATATCGTTCAGTTCAAAATTTAAGACGGCTATGCGTTGCGCGGCACCGGCATTGCTTAACGGCAGGATCATAGCCAGCGCTAGTGCAGCTGTTTTCAGAATGTTCATGGTGTTTCCCCTTAAGAGTATTACTGCTGCTGAATTTGGTCTTTGTATAAATTGACAAAGTCCTGCATAGCCAGTGTGCCAATGATGTTCAAGTCATCGTCAAGAATCTCATACAGAACGCCATCGCTGCCGCGAATGCTGAAAAAGACGATAACATCCACATCCCCGCCGCCTTCCCGGTGCGGTTCGTCGCTGGGCAGGCTGGATGTGTAGCTGCCGACAGCCCGGATTTCCTTAAGCCTGCCGTCTGCATGATAAAGGCGGTGCTCGCCTTGGATAACAAAAGTCTTGTTCAGGGCCTTGTGCCTGTGCAGGAGAATCTGCCGGTTTGCGGCGAACTTAAAAATCACGTCAATGATTTTGCTGCTTTCATCAATATCGAGAATGGCATAATGCAAATGCTCGAAATCACCTAAGGTTTGCCAGTTGATGTTGGCGTCGTCAAAAATACGGTTTGTCATCGGTTTTTCCTTGTGCTATGGATTGAAAAATAGAATTGCCCTGGCAATAAGAGCGTCGAAAATAGCTTATGGAATTAATGCGATGCTGTAAGCCGATTTTTGCCCGCAAAGTACGGGCAATTTGCCCGCGTTTAAGCTGGCGGCTTTCCAGCGTGTATAACGCCTCTTATAATGCAGTCACCGCCGTCTGGCCGCAGGCTTGCCATGAATCTACAATTCCATTTGCTGTTCCGCATCACGGTTGTCGCCTTGATGTGTTTGTTAACCACCGCCGCCTATGTGCTGTATCACAGCGACAGGCAAGCCGGGCAGGCGACTCAAAGTACCGCCGAGTCGCTGGGCAAGCAGCTGGAGTTTCAGCTTTTGAGCATCAATGCAGGATTCGGCCAAGCTAAGCGGTTCCCTGATTTTGATCTATGGAAACAGACAGGCAGCGTGCCTGGGATTTGTGTCCGTTTTGTATCGGCGGATAGTGCGGCTGCACACAATCTTTGCAACGGCGCAAAACAGTCCAACCGGAGCCGACCCGATGGTTTCGAGGCCTTTTATCGCCGGTTTTTAAATCCGGGTTTTGAGGTAACACGGCCGATTGCATTCAATGGCCGGGTTTATGGTTCGCTGACGGTTACGCTCAACGCCGAGATGGAAATAGCACAGGCCTGGGAAAATATCCGCAGCTTGCTGGGACTGTCTGCCATAACCGTTCTGGCCGTTTGCCTGCTGGTTTATCTGAGCATCAGCCGTGCTTTGCGGCCGGCCCAAGTCATTGTCGCCGGGCTGGAAAGCATGGAAAAAGGCGATTTGAACTGCCGCCTGCCGTCGTTCGAACTGATCGAATGGCGGCGTACCGCAGAGGCAATCAATCGACTGGCGGCCAGTCAGCAGCAATTGCTGACCGAACGCCAAAAGCTGGCCGTGAAGCTGATCAATCTTCAGGAGGAAGAGCGCCGTTATCTTGCCAGGGAGCTGCACGATGAATTCGGTCAATGTCTGGCCGCGATCGGCGCCGTCGCAGCGTCCATTGCACAAACGGCAGAACGGCAATGCCCGGCGTTGGTTGATGAAGCCGATCATATCAGCCGGATTAGCCAACATATGATGGACAGTGTGCGCGGACTGCTTGGGCGTTTGCGGCCAGCGGAACTCGACGAGCTGGGTCTTGCCGCCAGCCTGAACAGTCTGGTGGCGGGATGGAATTCACGCAGCGGCGGTAAAATCCGTTATCAACTGGACATAACCGGCGATTGCTCATCGCTGCCGGAGACGCTGGCGGTCACGCTGTTTCGGATTACTCAGGAATGCCTGACCAATATCGCCAAACATTCGGAGGCGACCAACGCAAACCTGACGCTGGCGGTAACCGCCGATGCAGTCGCCTTGACCGTTAAAGACGACGGCATCGCCGCCGAACTGCCATTTGCTGAAAGTCCCGGCATAGGCCTGCTCGGCATCCGCGAACGAGTCACCGCGCGGCATGGTCGGCTGGCATTGGCTATCGCCGAACCTCACGGCCTGATTGTCGAAGCATGGCTGCCGATTGAGGCGCATGCATGACGGCAACGATCAGAATTTTGCTGGTGGACGATCACGCTATCGTCCGCGAAGGTTACCGCGCGTTGCTGGCAAAACAGCCGGGCTTGCAGGTGGCTGCGGAAGCGGCAGATGCTACTCAGGCCTACCGGCGCTTTAAGGAATGCAGTCCCGATGTGGTGGTTACGGATCTTTCTTTGCCCGGAATGAGTGGTCTGGAGCTTATTTCCCGCCTCAAACAACGCGATGCGGATGCGAAGATTCTGGTATTCAGCATGCATCAAAACCCGAGTTTTGCCGTGCAGGCCAGCCGCGCCGGAGCCCTGGGGTACGTGACAAAAAGCAGTGCGCCGGAAGTTTTGCTGCGCGCGATCCATGAGGTCTATGCAGGCCATCTCTTCTTGAGCGCCGACATCGCCCAGGCGCTGGCGCTGGAAAAACTTGGCAGCGAACGTATGGCGTTGGAAACATTGACGGTACGGGAATTCGAAATTCTGCGCTTGCTGGTTGAGGCGCGAACAGCGGAGGAGGTCGCCCAAACCCTCAACATCAGCCCGAAAACCGTCTGCAATTGCCATTACCTGATCAAGCGCAAACTCGGCGTTGCCGGGGACATAGAACTAACGCGCTTGGCGATCAGGTTAAATGTGATTAGTCTTTTGGAACTGTAGGTTTTTTAGTAACTACCGGTATTCTAAAAATCTTAGGGTAGGATGGGTAGAGAGTAGCGAAACCCATCACATAGATGATTCATTATGTGGGGTTCGGCTATAGCCTCTACCGATCCTACGAGCTATAAGTCAGTTTAATCCTCAACTGTTAGGCCTGTTTGATTCGTAGGTGTAGAATGCACAAACACTTTCCTTTGGAGACATCATGAATTTTCATATTGAATATGAGCGTGAAGACGATGGACGCTGGTTGGCAGAGGTTCCCGAAATTCCCGGCGTATTAGCTTATGGCGCTACTGCTGACGAGGCAATGGCTAAAGCGGAGATATTGGCTCTTCGCGCACTGGCCGAGCGCATCGAAACCGGGGAAAACCGTCCCATGCCAATCAACATTGAACTCGTTGCGGCATGAGCCAATGGCCTTCGGCAAAGGCCAAACGTGTTCTTGCCACGCTGCTTAGCATCGGTTGGGAAATCAAGCGTCAATCAGGGTCGCATCTCACATTAGCTCGAACCGGCTGGCCCGATTTCGTATTCGCTTTTCATAACAGCGAAGAAATCGGCCCCCGCATGCTGGCTCGTATTTCTAAGCATACCGGATTAAAGACCAGTGACCTGTAAGCCTTCATTATTTAAGCAAAATACAGTGCTGCGACAGTCACATGCAAACTGGAACAAGGCTGGGCAAGCCGTAGCACTTTTCCATTTAGGCTAAGTTTACCTAAGCGTACGAATCAAGTGCGCTTTTTTCTTGGTGTTCTGGAACTCGGCAAAAAAAGCACCTGAAAAAATCAAAATAGCACCTAGTGGGACAGACCAGAAGCCAAGTCCCCACATCATAGGAAATTGAAATCCGAACCAAGACATAGTGTATAAGGGCAGTTGCACCATTGATAGCCATACAATAAGAAATAATACCGCCGCTGTACCTTGTCGAGTATTCAGTTTCTCTTGAGCGGTCAGCCCATAAATAATTCTTCCTTGACATCCTAGGCAAACATGAACTCCATGTTGAAACGGAGTTTGGCAATGTCCACATGAGTGCATGTCTACGGCTTTTGGTTGTTGTGTCCCACGAGATTTATAAACTGTGGTTTGTATGGCGTTAGCAACGCGATTAGCATCACCATTCCAGAGAAGAAAAAGCTTATCATTTAACAATGGGAATTCATTAACTAACCCATCCACTTCTGATTGAGTGCCTACCAAAATGGGAAGAAGGATGACTTTCCCTGATTTTGCTTCCAAATTAAGTACTGACCACAATTCTCTTTTAGGCCAGTGTTTCGACATAAACGCCCGACTTAAAACGACTACCACGAAATCTGATATTTTTAGTCCTTCATTTACTTTTTCCGTAATGCTCTCTCCTAGAGATATTTCAGCTTCGTCAAGCCAATAGCTTATTCCTCGATCCTCTAGGCAACATGCTAATGGGCGAATAACAGGGGTTTTATCCTCGCCAGCGTGGCAAATGAATACATCTTTTCTCATTTTTAAGGGCTCCTTGTGAACTTAACTAGCTAAATAGGTTTGACAGCGGTTTTTCGTTACCCGACATCTTGGTTTCATTTATGTTTTCTCTGCGACTTATTCAAAACTCATCGGCCATTTCTTGCTGCATGAAAAACGGCCAAAATCTGAATTTGGTTTTCTTGCACCCGATACGGCAAAATGTATTGGGTTCCAGTAATAACCAACTCTCGCGTTTCATCGATGCGGCCAATCCGTCCTATGAGCGGGTTGTCTTAAAGCAGAATGGCTCGTTCCTTAATTTCGGAAAGTAAAACGCGGGCGGCGTTTGGGTTTTCTTCGGCAATATAGAGAAAAATGTCGCGTAAATCCTGGCGGGTCGGCTCCTCGGTCCAGACGATTTTCACGCGTTAGCTTTGGCTTTACGCTCAATCAAGTCTTCCATTTCTTTCATGACATCGTCGTGATCAATTAACTCGCCTCGATTTGCGGCAGCGATGCCTTGGGTGATTTTCTCAACTTGCCAAACGTGAGTTTCCAGATATTCCTTTATGGCTTGATTGACTAGATCATCCCGCGATTTATCTAGCGATCCAGCTAGGTCGTCCAGTTTATGTACGATTTCTGTTTCAGCTCTAATAGTAAATGCTTCGGTTGCCATTATTGCCACTCCGGTTTATTGCGGTTCGGTAGTAATCATATAGCATGCTTTATGGTTCTGCCAGAATGATTAGATAACTTTTTGTCTCTGAGCTCCGGCAATCCATGAATGACGGTTAAGCCGCTCATGGTTCGACAAGCTCACCACGAACGGCTTAACCTTAAACTGCCCCGTTTTAAGTTGGTAGCCTGCCATTTAAAACAAACTATCCCACCTTGGAACCTCTGTCGGTGCAAGTGCTGTGGTAAATCGGCCCTTGGTGAGATATTCTTACTTATTCATCGAACTACAGGCAAACCGGAAATATTACTTTGCATGAAAATTCGTAAGCAAACATTAAAATAGATGAATAGACGGTAATGGATTATTTTTTATAAAAAATCTGGAGAATATTAATGCACAGTCAAAGACTAATACAAGAAATTGAAATTTTACCGCCGGAATTGCAAAAACAAGTGTCAGACTTCGTTGGTTTTTTGCGCAAACAGCAACAAAAACAGGCAATCAAAAAAAGAACCGTAGGCGAGTACAAAGATAAAATTGTGATTTATGAAGATTTTGACGAACCGTTATCTGATGATTTTTGGTTAGGTGAAAAATGAATATCCTGCTGGATACCCATGCTTTTTTATGGCTTAGAAACGCGCCCGAAAAAATTCCTGAAAAAGTATTAACGGCCTATTACGACATCAACAACGATATATTGTTAAGCGTCGTCAGCATTTGGGAAATGCAAATCAAACATCAGCTAGGAAAACTCGAGCTTGGGTTGCCGCTCAGCACTTTGATTGAAGAACAACGCATTAATAATGGGCTGCAAATCTTACCTATTGAAACAAATCACATTTTTGCGCTAGCCGATTTGCCTTATCACCATAAAGACCCTTTCGACAGGTTGTTGTTAACTCAGTCTAAAATAGAAAGCTTAAATTTAGCCAGTGCCGATACTGTTTTTCAGCAATACGAGATAGATTTGTTTTGGTGAGTTAACGGGTGAACCTAGAATGCTCACCAAATGGGTGGCTGTGTGGAATTCGCTCATGCTTCGACAAGCTCAGCACGAACGGATTCCGCACATTCCAACTGATTTTTTAGGATCAATCGTGAATGATTAAAACAACGTATCCCACATCTCATCCACTTTCTTGACCACCTCCGGCGACATCACGATAGTTCTGCCCCATTCCCGGTTGGTTTCGCCCGGCCATTTATTGGTTGCGTCGAATCCTACCTTGGAGCCCAAGCCTGAAACCGGCGAGGCGAAGTCGAGATAATCTATCGGCGTGTTTTCCAGGATGGTCAAATCCCTGACCGGGTCCATGCGGGTGGTCATTGCCCAGATTACATCCTGCCAGTTGCGGACATCGACATCGTCATCGACGACGATCACAAATTTGGTGTACATGAACTGGCGCAGGAACGACCAAGTGCCGAGCATCACGCGTTTGGCGTGACCGGCATATTGCTTTTTCATGCTGATCACGGCCATGCGGTATGAGCAGCCTTCCGGCGGCAGGTAAAAATCGACGATTTCCGGGAATTGTTTTTGCAAGATCGGTACGAACACTTCGTTTAATGCAACGCCCAGAATGGCCGGTTCGTCGGGCGGTCTGCCGGTATAGGTGCTGTGATAGATCGGCGCCTGACGCTGAGTGATTCTTTCGATGGTGAACACCGGAAAATCGGCGACTTCGTTGTAATAGCCGGTGTGGTCGCCGTATGGGCCTTCAGCGGCGAATTCGCCGGGATAGATAAAGCCTTCCAGCACGATTTCGGCGCTGGCCGGAACCTGCAAATCGTTAATCAGCGATTTGGCGACTTCGGTTTTGCTGCCGCGCAATAATCCGGCAAATGCGTATTCGGACAAGGAATCCGGCACCGGCGTGACGGCGGCAAGTATCGTCGCCGGGTCTGCGCCTAAAGCTACGGAAACCGGGAATGGCTGGCCGGGATGGGCAGCCTGGAATTCCTTGAAATCCAGTGCGCCGCCCCGGTGCGCCAGCCAGCGCATGATGACTTTGTTTTTGGCTATGACTTGCAGGCGATAAATGCCGAGATTTTGCCGTTCTTTGTTCGGGCCTTTGGTGATTACCAGCGGCCAGGTAATTAACGGTGCGGCATCTTCCGGCCAGCAGGTCTGGATAGGGTAGACGCCGAGATCAATCTCATCGCCTTCACGGACCAGTTCCTGACACGGCGGGGAGGTGACTATTTTGGGTGCCATATTCAGCACTTGCTTGAACACCGGGAATTTTTCCCAGGCGTCTTTCATGCCTTTGGGCGGCTCGGGTTCTTTCAGATAAGCCAATAATTCGCCGATGCCGCGTAATTCGGTGACGGAATCTGCGCCCATGCCCATTGCAACGCGGCGCGGCGTGCCGAACAGGTTGGCCAGCACCGGAATGTTCGCGCCTTTGGGGTTTTCGAACAGCAACGCGGGGCCGCCCCGTTTCAGGGTGCGGTCGCAAATTTCGGTCATTTCCAGGTAGGGATCGACTTCGACGGTAATGCGCTTGAGTTCGCCCTGTTTTTCCAGCTGTTTGATAAAGTCGCGCAGGTCTTTGTAGATCATGCCGCGATGCCGTTGTGTCTGAGTAACGCGTCGATGGTGGGTTTGCGGCTGCGGAAGTTGATAAACAATTCCATTGCGTTTTGGCTGCCGCCTTTTTCAAGGATGTTGGTCAAAAAAGCTTTGCCGGTGTCCTGGTCAAAGATACCTTTTTCCTCGAACAGCGAGAAAGCGTCGCTGGACAACACTTCAGCCCATTTATAACTGTAATACCCTGCCGCATAACCGCCCGCAAAAATATGCGAGAAGCTGTGGGCGAAACGGTTGAATTTGGGCGGCCGGACAACGGCGACTTGTTCCCGGACTTGTTCCAGAATTTCATAGATGCGGCCGCCTTTTTCAGGATCGTAATCCCTGTGTATTCTGAAATCGAATAGGCTGAATTCCAGTTGCCGTACCATGATCATTCCGGCCTGGAAGTTTTTGGCGGCAATCATTTTATCGAACAAGTCATCCGGCAATTTCTCGTCGGTTTGATAATGGCCGGACATCAGCGCCAGCGCTTCCTTTTCCCAGCACCAGTTTTCCATGAACTGGCTGGGCAGTTCGACCGCGTCCCATTCCACGCCGTTAATGCCGGAGACGCCGAGGTGATCAACTTGCGTCAGCATATGGTGCAGGCCGTGGCCGAATTCATGGAACAAGGTGGTAACCTCGTCATGAGTCAGCAATGCCGGTATATCGCCGGTCGGCAGCACGGGTTCCCGACCCGTTGCTGCATTTCCACCATCCCTGGTAGTCGGTGGGGTGAAGTTGCAGGTCAGGTAGGCGACCGGGATTTGAATGGTGTCGTCGAACTTATCGCCAGGGATGGTGTGTATGCCGCCAGCCAGTCGGGAACTGGCGCGGCGCTTGCGGCTGACGCAATCGTCCATCCAGGCACCGCCGCGTTTTTTGGCGCGGGCGTAAAGGTCGAGATAAAACTGGCCGCGCAGTTGACCGTGTTGGTCATGAATCTCGAAAAAGCGCACGTCGGGATGCCAGCTGTCAAAGCCGGTAAGCTCGGATATTTGCAGCCCGTACAGCTTTTGTACGATCGCGAACAGGCCGGGCAGGACGCGGGTGATCGGGAAGTAGGCTTTAACTTCTTCCTGCGATAGCTGGTAAAAATGCTGGCGCATTTTTTCCGAAAAATAAGCCATATCCCAGGATTGCAGGTCGTTAATGCCGTAATGTTGTTTGGCGAATTCGCGCAGTTCGGCCAAGTCCTTGCGCGCATGCCGCCAGGATCGGTCGGCCAAGTCTTCGAGGAAACAGGTCACGTCGTCCGGCTTTTCGGCCATTTTGGTCGCCAGCGACAGTTCCGCGTAATTGTTAAATCCCAGCAAACGGGCTTTTTCATGGCGCAAGGCCAGGATTTTTTCCATGTTTTCGCTGTTGTCCCAATGTCCCGCATGCGGACCTTGATCGGAAGCGCGGGTTGCGAAAGCTTCGTAATGCTCGCGGCGCAATTCGCGGTTATCGGCGTAAGTCATTACTGAAATATAGGACGGAAATTGCAGCGTGATCATCCAGCCGGTTTCATTGTGGCCTTCAGCGGTCTGTTTGGCTTGGGCCAGCGCGGATTCGGGCAGTCCGGCCAGATCCTGTTCGTCCCTGATCAGCTTGCTCCAGGCATTGGTTGCATCCAGCAGGTTTTCTTCGTAATTACTGGCAAGGGCGGATAATTCCTGGCTGATGTCCTTGTAGCGTTGCTTTTTCTCGTCATCCAGGTCTATGCCGGACAGTTTGAAATCCCTTAAAGCGTTGCGGATGATTTTTTGTTGGGCGGTGTCCAGCGTCGCAAATTCTTCGCTGTCGGCAATAAAGCGATAAGCTTTAAACAAGGCTTCGTTTTGCCCCATTTCAGTCGAGTAAGCGCTGAGTTTCGGCAGGCAGGCATTGTAGGCGTCGCGCAGCTCGTCGCTGTTGACTACGGAATTCATGTGGCTGACCGGGGACCAGGCTTTGTTGAGCTTATCGTCCACATCTTCCAAGGGCTCGATCAGGTTTTTCCAGGTATAGTGTTGAGTGGCCTTAAGGTGCTGTTCTATGGAGGAACGAGCATCGCTTAATAGCTGGTCGATAGCGGGGACAATGTGTTCCGGTTTTATTTGGGAAAACAGCGGTAATGTGGAGTTGGCTAATAAAGGATTATTCATAGTGGTATCAGGAAAGAAAGTTCATGGCGGCAGCGATGCGATGCTTTGCTCTGTGTAGTACATCCAAAGAAAAGTCTGGGGTTAGTTTGCTGTTTTTAAGTTTTGTGTAGGCAGGTATGGAGTTCATGTAGGGTATTTCCTTGGCTCTGTTGGTGCCGAAATAACTATGTAGCTTAGCTAATATGACTATATCAACCAGACTCAATTTGTCCCCCTCGCTTTCGTAAAACCAGTCTTCCGAAAACTTGGGGATGCAGGCTAATTCCGGTGTAAAACCCAAGGTGTGTAGTACTAATGAGCCTACGGGTGGATTTAAAAACGGGATAGCCGAGTCCAATACGTCTAAATTTGGGTATTCATTCGGATACTGTTCTGCAAAATGCAATATAGGTATTGTACCGATGTCGCAGACCAGACCGGCTAATAAGGCGTCTTCAGGGTTGACCGTACGGTCTTCTTGCGCAAGTACAAAACTCAAGCTGGATATATAGAGACTGTTTTTCCATAAGCTTTGCATTTTTTCCATGAGTTGCGGATTTTTGCATCGAAACAATTGTTTTAGGCTAATACCCATAACCAGTTTGCGCGTTTGATCCAGGCCCAGCCGAGTAACCGCCGCATGGCAGTTGGTAATCGGTGAGATGGGCGAGTATATCGGGCTGTTGGCAAGTTGGATCAGTTTGGCTACGATGGCTACGTCGACGCTTATGATCTTAACCGCCTCGCTGATTCCTAAATCTCGCTCCATAGCTTCTTTCAATTTTAAAGCGACATTAGGTAATGAGGGTAGGCTTAATTTGTTTTCCCGGTAGGCTTGAGAAAAACTGGTAAAAAAAAGGTTGCCGGCAATTTGTTCGGGTAATTCAATATCAATGAGTTCAACGGCAACAGACTGTTGTAAGTTTTGGCCCGACCATCGACAGATAAATTCTCCGGAAATTGCCAGAATTGTGATGTCGGTTCTAGCGAATGCCGTTGCTCCGCAAACCTTGCCGCTATTAAGCGGTAGATTGGCGAGCGATGAATTTGATGACAAGGTATAGCAGTTGTCGCTATTCGGCTGAAGATCAATGTCTCCTTTAAGAAGGTAAAAAACCGAATTGGTTTTTTGGCCCAGTCTAAAAATCACTGAACCGGCGGTATAGCTGAGCGTAGTGTGAGGCAGTTGCTCAACATAGGCATCGTCCATGTTTCGAAGTGGGGCCAGTTTTTTTAGCGTTGCCAGTGATAGTTTTCTATGTTCGGTGAACACGGGCTCCGAACAAGTAATTGGGTTGTTTTTTTGGGCGGGAGGCGTGATGTCAGGCGTTTTTTCCGGGGCAATACTTTTGGGACGTTTGGAAAATAGTTTGGTAAACCAATTCATAATGACATCACTAATAAATTTAGTTGGTTGAAAGGTGTGTGATTTTTGATGTTTTTATAATGGTAATGGTTTAATGATTTGTATCTGGAGTGTCAATAAATAGGGCGGTTTTGGATAGATGATCGTGCCAGCTACGCTGGTTTTTATCAATAAGGATCCAGAAGAAGCCTAGTCCTAAAAAAAACCATGATACGATGGCCATAGAAAAGCGGAGCAAGGCCTGTTTCCAGGTAATGGGCTTCATGTCCAGTGTGAGTACTTTTGTTTTCCATGCGCGCAAACCTAATGTTTGCCCGCCATGTGTCCAAAACCAGGCATAAAAGAAGAAGCTGACTAGCAGTAGATACAGGGGGAAAAAGAATTGTCGGGCAGTGAAAGCTTCGCCTGAATTTAGAGGAAGCAATAGAGCAGTCGCCACAAATAAAACAGCGATTAGCAACAATAGGTCGTAAAACATAGCTGCTAGGCGACGTAAAAAACCAGGCTTGGAAATGGGATGATTACCTGGTTTTTGTTGTGTTTTTTTTGTCGATGCGGTCAACTAAATTTTAAATAAGGCTAGTTTTTGACCGAAATACATACACATAGCCATTAGCGCTCCCAGCATTACGAGAGAAAATAAAAATGGGGGGCGATGAAACAGAAGAATGAAGAAATCTGTTGCAAAAAGGCTGGTGAACAAAGGTTGGTCAATTAAGCCATTAAGAATCTTTTTGAACATAACAATTCCAGTCAAGCACGCTAATGTTTGTGCGAATGTTTAAAAAAGGGTTGTCCGATTTTTTGTAGGGTGTGCAATAAGTTGTAATTAAAATTGCAGGTAAAAAATCAGAGTGGTAATTTTACTCCATTCAAAAGGGGAATGTAAAAGAAACTTGCGGATTGGGTTAGAATTCATTTGCAATGATATAATCAAAATAATTAGAAAAATAAGCAAGGTGTAAAGACTATTTTAAACTTCTTTAAAAAAATTATTAGTTCAGTCAGAAATGAAACTGAACCGGTCGCCGCACAAGTCAAAATATATTCGCGCGCGGAACATAATATTTCACGATCCCAGATCAGCGAGAACGCATTGAAGGTTTTGTATCGCTTGCAAAAGGAAGGATTCGATGCATATCTTGTCGGCGGCTGCGTGCGTGATTTGTTGTTGGGACGAGAGCCTAAGGATTTTGATGTCGTTACCAATGCCGATCCTGACCAAGTTAGAAAAGTATTCCGTAATTGCCGATTAATCGGACGCCGGTTTCGTCTGGCGCATGTGCATTTTGGCCGAGAAATTATTGAAGTTGCGACTTTTCGAGGCGCGGGAGAAGAGCAAAACGACAATCAGGTACTTAACAAGGAAGGGCGATTGTTGCGGGATAATGTTTACGGTACGATTGAAGAGGATGTTTGGCGCAGGGATTTTAGCGTCAATGCGCTTTATTATAATATCAAGGATTTTTCGGTAGTGGATTTTGTCGGCGGCATGGCTGACCACAAAACCGGGACGCTTAGACTGATCGGTGATTCCGAAATGCGTTTTCGTGAAGATCCCGTGCGGATGTTGAGGGCAGTGCGGTTTGCGGTTAAGCTTGGTTTTAAGCTAGATCATGATTGTGAAAAGGCGATACACAATGACGCTCAGTTACTGGCCAGCATACCGTCTGCGAGGCTTTACGACGAAGCGTTGAAGTTATTTTTATCCGGTTATGCATTACAAACTTTTGAAATGCTCCGGCATTATGGGCTTTTTCAAGTGCTGTTTCCGTCGACAGAAAGCAGTTTGGCGGTTGAGGATAGTGGTTTCCCTCGATTGTTATTAATTAAAGCATTGGAAAACTCGGATAACAGAATAGCCGAGGGTAAAACAATTACGGCTTATTTTTTATTAGCTGCCTTTTTATGGGAGCCTGTGCAGATACTGGCTAAAGAAAAGATGGCGCAAGGCGAGGTCGAATTTGTTGCCTATCAGGATGCCGCTAGTGAAATTATTGCCAGGCAAATTAGAAGTACGGCTCTTCCACGCCATATCAGCATGGCTATGCGTGAGGTTTGGAATATGCAGCCTAAATTTAATGCGCGTATCGGTTCTAAACCCAGCCGCTTAATCGGGCACCCTCGCTTTAGAGCGGGTTATGATTTTTTGTTATTGCGTTCCGAGACAGGAGGGGCCGATCCGGAGGTGGCCGAGTGGTGGACTCGATATCAGAATGCCAGTGAAAATGAACAAAGAAAAATGACTCAACCTCCGCGTAACGGCCAAGGTAATAAGTCAGGACGCAAAAGAAGTTATCATAGAAAGCCTAAAGTTAGCACACCAAAAACAGAATCTTAATTTATTGACTCATGAATAATTCAGCAGCTGAACGGGTGGTCGCGTATATAGGTTTGGGCAGTAACCTTGCTAACCCGGTAGAGCAAATACAAGCAGCACGCACTGCAATATCGCAAATAGCCGGTGTTTCTGAGCTGGCTTTTTCCAGTTTGTATCAGAGTTCGCCTATGGGGCCGCAGGATCAGCCTGATTATGTTAATGCGGTGATTAGCATTGAAACCGAGTTGCCGCCGATAGATTTATTACGTTGTCTGCAAGGTATCGAAAACGCTCAGGGACGGGTCAGAAAAGCGGAGCGCTGGGGGGCAAGAACACTGGATTTGGATGTGTTGATCTATGGCGATCAGCTTATTAAGTTGCCTGATTTAATCGTGCCGCACACGGGCTTGGCTGAGCGGGCTTTTGTTTTGTATCCCTTATATGAAATTGCTCCGCAATTGACGGTACCCGGAAAAGGCCATATTGCCGATCTGCTTAAGCAGTGTCCCATGAATGAACTCAAGCGGTTGGATTGAATTCCGCTTCAGTAAAGCCGATATCCATTTTAATGATATGAATCAATATTCTTCTACAGCTACGTTAAAACCCTTGTCGATAAATGATTTGGCAGCGATGAAACAGCGCGGCGAGAAAATCTCTTGTTTAACCGCCTATGATGCCAGTTTTAGCGCATTAATCGACAAGGTTGGTGTCGATATGCTGCTGGTGGGGGATTCGCTGGGCATGGTTGTTCAGGGGCAGCATACAACGTTACCGGTTACTGTCAGGGATATGGTTTATCATGCCCGGTGCGTCAGCCAAGCTAGACAGCGAGCGTTTATCATTGCTGATTTGCCGTTTATGGCTTATGCCACGCCTGTTATGGCGGCCAAAAATGCGGCCAAATTAATGCAGCTTGGTGGTGCGCAAATGGTTAAACTGGAAGGGCCGAAAATCGATTGCGTCAGTTTCCTAGTCGACCAGGGCATTCCGGTTTGCGGACATTTGGGTTTGTTGCCGCAATCGATTAATCAATTAGGTAGCTATAAGGTTCAGGGTAAGGAACAGGGGGCGGCAGAAAAAATGCTTGCCGATGCCCTGCAATTACAGCAGGCGGGGGCAGGGCTGTTGATATTGGAGTGCGTTCCGGCAGCCTTGGCTAAGGACATCAGTGCACAGTTAACGATTCCGGTTATCGGCATTGGTGCCGGTGTAGACTGCGATGGACAGGTACTTGTGCTTTATGACATGCTCAATATCGGTATCGGCAAGCGTCCGCGTTTTTCCAAAAACTTCATGAGTGACGCAGCGAATATCGAGGAAGCCATCCATGCTTATCACCAAGCGGTCAAGCAGTCCCTGTTTCCAGCGGCGGAACATAGTTTTTAAGGCTTATGCAGATAGTTAATACCGTATCGGAATTATGTTATGTCGTTAAAGCATGGCGTACTGCCGGGCAGAGCGTTGCATTTGTGCCGACGATGGGCAATTTGCACGCCGGGCATATTGCGCTGGTGGATGAAGCCAAAATAAAAGCAGATCGAGTGGTGGTTAGTATTTTTGTTAATCCTACCCAGTTTGGTGTTGGTGAAGATTTTGAGACTTATCCCCGTACCGAAGTTGAGGATCAGCAAAAGCTCAAAGA
>JADHTX010000018.1 GCA_016784875.1 Methylobacter sp. | reverse complement strand
CGTACTGTTGACATCATGATTAAGGCCTTGGAAAATGCCCTAACCCCTATTTTAAGTCCTATGATTTTAGACGGTAGCGGTTACGGTCTTTTCGCCAACTACTCCCTGTCTATGGCAAATTATATTGCTCGCGCCAATGCGGCGGCGCTTGATTTACGCGACATCATGAACCGAGGTTAATAACGATGGACGAACAAATCAATTACAACTTGAAACAACTATCCAGCTGGAAAAGAATTTTCTTTATGCTGATTTTTGCGGCTATAGTCAGCTTAGTCAGAATGCTGCTTTGGGCCGTAATTATATTGCAGGTAGCATCAACACTATTAACAGGCAAAGCTAACGTCAATATTCTTAACTTTGGACGAAGCCTGTCCATTTATACGTACCATATTTTGTTATTTATGACCTTCAATACTGAAACCCGACCTTTTCCGTTTTCCGACTGGAATGCGACTGCAGAACTTAACCTGCCGGAACCGAACAAAACCGAAAAATAACACCGAATGAACTCTACCCGCAAAATCATTCATATTGATATGGATGCTTTTTTTGCGGCCGTAGAACAGCGCGATTTCTCACATTATCGCAACAAACCATTGATTGTCGGCGGCGCCCCAAACTCTCGGGGCGTAGTCGCAACTTGCAGCTATGAAGCAAGGCAATACGGCATCCATTCCGCGATGCCTTCGTCTCAGGCTTACCGTTTATGTCCGCAGGCTATTTTTGTAGAACCCCGCTTCGAAGCTTATCAACAAGCATCAACAGCCATTCGAAAAATATTTGCCGACTATACTGATCTTTTCGAACCCCTATCCCTGGACGAAGCCTATCTGGATGTCAGTAATTCATGCTTGCATCAAGGCTCCGCCACATTAATTGCCAAAGCCATCAAAGAGGCGATTAAACAGGAAACCCGGCTGATCGCATCGGCCGGTGTTTCTTATAACAAATTCCTCGCCAAAATTGCCTCTGATATTAATAAACCGGACGGACTTTATTTGATTACCCCGACACAGGGGGCTGATTTTGTCGAACAACTTGCAATCGAAAAGTTTCATGGCGTAGGCAAGGCCACGTCCTTAAAAATGCAAGCATTGGGCATTAAGACCGGCAAGGACTTAAAACAACTGCCGTTAGAAATGTTACAGCATTATTTCGGCAAGGCTGGTCTACATTATTACGGTATTTCCAGGGGCATAGACAACCGCCCGGTCAGCAACTATCGCATCAGAAAATCGATAGGAGTGGAAGTTACTTTTCAACAGGATATTAAAATTAAACAAGAGGTCCTTACTCATTTGCAAAGCCTACTGGAAAAGGCCTTACGCAAGGTCGCCGAAAAACAGCTGGTCGCCCATACGTTAACCATAAAAATTAAATATCATGACTTTGTCCAAATCACCCGCAGCCGAACATTGCCGCATATCATTACGGCGGCAACCGCTATAAGTACCACTCTTGAAGATTTGATAAAAAACACCGATATAGGCAGGCGTAATGTCCGCTTGCTGGGCATTACGCTATCGTCTCTGGAAAACAAGTCCAGACAGACTCATTTCCAACAAATGGATTTGTTTAGCGATTGCTAGGGAGGTATCTGAGGCTAATCGATTTCCTGCTCATCCTCAAACTCCGACTCATCATCCGATTCGTCTTCAACCTGAAATAATAATTTCAGTTGCCGATACAATTGCCGAGAAGATTTTGGCGGCTTACCGGCTTCGGCTTCTTTTTGAGCATTGCGTAATAATTGTCTTAATATCTGCCGATCGGCCTGTGGTTGCTCGTCGAACAATTCCGTCAACGCATCATTGCCCTCGGCAATCAGCCGATCTCGCCAACGCTCTACTGCGTGATGCTCCCGGACAGCATGAGCGCTTTTATTTTTAATGCGTGACAGTTTTTCTAAAATAGGCTCTATGTCTATTTTATGAAGCTGACTGGTAATAAATTTAAGCAACCGTTTTCTCGCGCCTTTATGCGGCATTCCCGATACTTCCATTACTGCTTTATTGATGCTCTCTGGAAGCTCAAGCGTTTTTAATTGCCCCGTCGGCAACTCGGACATTTCTTCACTTAAAGCAAAAAGAACGGCCATATCTTTCTTTATTTGTGTCTTATTCGGCCGGATCGCATAATATTCTTCCGCCTCATCATCGTATTCGTATTCTTCACTCATTTCATATCAAACCATTGCGATTAAAAAACAACAAAACATCACTACACCAGCACTCAATATCGATCTGCTTTTACGGCGTTCCGTTCCATTGAAAGCCAGGCTGATATGATCGATTTATGCCTGTTGGTTTATTTTACAGCATTTTTTAATCCGCCTGCTTTTTGCTCGGCAATGATAACGCGAAACTGGCTTTATACTCGCCGACAATCTATTAGGTTGCAAAATGCTAACTGACGAAAAACACAATTTATGTTCTTACCGTTAATAGAAAGGGCGCCAATGATTTTTGATTGAACATTATGCCTACGTAAAATAGACAAGACAGAATACCCCAGCGTACGTAAACTGGGATAGCAGGATATTTGATGTTTTTTACTCTAAGACACAGTGCCAATTGGATGGCACTGAGTACTATTCGCAAATCATGAGCATAGAAAAGGCGCACGATAATACTTCTTTTTCTGGTCTTTCTGATAAATTAATTGCCCACTTCCATAACCAGTACATCAATACCATTCCCTCTTAATCGTGCTCGAATGGTGCTAACACTGGCCATCTGGGTATAAGGACCAATTTTGACCCGATTCCAGATAGCATTACCGACTTTTGCTTTCTCAACTTTGGACTCAATTCCCATTAAAGCCAGTTTGGCTCTTAAGTTATCGGCATCTTTAAATTCCCTGAATGAGCCGGCTTGTAAAATATAATTAGCCGCTTTTGCCTGCCCAACCCGCTCTTCCCTTGTCCGCGTATTAATTTCGTAATCCGGCACAATAACTTCTTTTTCCGGCAAGATGGTATAAAAATCAAATTGCGGCAACACCGGCCCCGACTCGCTTTTTTTCTCCTGCTTAGACGCCTCAACTTTTACTGTCTCAGGCTTTGCAGATATTCCCTGGGAAAGGGGCGCTTGTTTGGAGCCGCTGCTATTCAAATAAACCAGAAAAACTACAAACGAAATAATCAATGCCGTAATCAACATCCATCGCCACAAACTAAGACTTTCCGGTTTTTGTCTATACGATGTAGACGCGGTATTTTTATTCTGCGTTCTATGTTTGTAGTCTTTAGCCATTACATTGCTTCAGGTGTGTTGATTTTCAGCAAGCCCAAGCCGTTTGCCAATACCTGTTTTACAGCGCAAATCAGATTAAGCCTTGCATTACGAATTTTTGCATCATCAACTAGAAACTGATGCGCGTTATAGTAAGTATGAAACTCGTTGGCCAATTCGCGCAAGTATTGAATCAGCTGATGCGGCTCGTATTGCAATGCAGCCCGTTCCAGCATTTCAGGATAACGCGCCAGCGTACCCAACAGATTGGTTTCGTGCTCTTCGGCCAATAGCGTCAGATTTGCCATACCCAGCAGCAAATCACGTTCCCGGTTTTTTTCATCTAATTGGCGCAATACGCTACATACTCTGGCGTAAGCATACTGCACATAAAAGACCGGATTTTCGTTGGATTTAGAGGTCGCCAGTTTCAGATCGAAATCCATATGCTGTTCCGATCTACGCATCACATAAAAGAAGCGCGCAGCATCTTTGCCGACTTCATTGCGTAATTGCCGCAAGGTAACAAATTCGCCGGAGCGGGTCGACATTTGTACTTTTTCTTCGCCGCGAAAAAGCGAAGCAAATTGTACCAGCAGTACTTTTAACTTGGACTCATCGGCGCCTAAGGCTTGAATGGCCGCTCTAACCCGAGGAATATACCCGTGATGATCGGCGCCCCAAATGTTGATAATCTGGTCGAAGCCACGATCCAACTTGTTCATGTGATAAGCAATATCGGATGCAAAATAGGTGGACTGGCCGTTATCACGAACCACTACTCGGTCTTTTTCGTCCCCCAGTTTGGCGCAGGCAAACCAAGTCGCACCATCTTGCTCATATAAGTGTCCGGCGGCACGTAAGCGCTCTAAGGCTTTTTCCAACGACCCGTCGTCCATCAACTGGCGCTCTGAAAACCATTCTTGATAGTCAACGCCAAACTCGCCCAAATCAATTTTGATGTCTTCGAGAATATTGTTCAAGCCTATTTGAAAAAAGTCCTGATATAACGATGCTCCCAGCAAGGTTTTAGCACGGGCTATTAACGCATCGATATGCTCTTCTTTATCGCCGCCGGCAGGTTCATCTAGAGGCATATCTTCAAACACCAGCTCTACTGGTCTTCGATATTCATTATTGGCATTTTTATGAATGTCGCTAGCGATTTCGCGCACATATTCGCCGCGATAGCCGTTGCAGGGAAAATGCACTACTTCACCGCATTCTTCCAAGTATCTGAGCCAGATACTGGTGGCGAGTATATCCATCTGCCGACCGGCATCATTGACATAATATTCGCGATGCACCTCAAAACCGACTGCCTGCAATAAATCGGCAACGACCGAACCATAAGCAGCTCCTCGACCATGACCGACATGCAAAGGCCCGGTAGGATTAGCAGACACAAATTCAACCTGGACTTTTTTACCTGCACCAACTTGGCTCAAACCAAACTCCCGACCTTGGTCGTGAATTTGTTCGATAACCTGATATTGGGCAGCGGGATCAATAAAGAAATTGATAAAGCCTGGCCCTGCTAGCTCAACTTTAATAATCGTGGCATCTTGAGGCAGCGCGGCAATCAATTTTTCCGCCAACTGCCTCGGGTTTGTTTTTGCCGGCTTGGCCAGCATTAATGCTAAATTAGAAGCAAAATCGCCGTGCTCTGCGTCACGGGTACGGTCAATTGTAATATTCGGGGTAATTTCCTGAGCGAGAACACCATCTGATTTAAGTGTTTCAACGGCTTGCAGGATAAGTTCCTCTATCTTTTTTTTCATTGCTTCACTGCGTAGGTTAGATCAAGTAAATAGACGTGCATTATCCATTAAAATCATTCGATTATCCATCCAAACAACATCAATGCCGAGCTACTTTATAACATCTAGTCGTTAACGCAATTTTTTCCCTAGGTTATTTTTATCTTTCTCAGACCAATTCATCAAACAATCCAAGTAATTGCTACTGTTTTGGAAGACGGAATACAAGGGAAGAATTTATTCTATTGAATATTCAAACACCTGAACAAAGCCTTGGTTTTTTGGATCCGATTAGGTACCTTGGTGGCTTAGATCGATGACATGACGAGACTTAAAGATTATGTATAACCTTTAAGTCTCGTCATAAAAGAAGGGAAAACTTACTTTTTGGTAAAATACATATAGGTTCCGTACTTGTTATCTTTAAGTACCATAGCCTTTTCGGATTTTTCCACTAACGAGTACACATCGAATTTACCCGCTCTGCCAAGTATACTGACTTTTAGATTGCCATCTTCCACAATATAGTCAACTTCAGGCGCATCATAAGGGTTACCTCTAACTTGCGGAATATCCTTTTGAATCAGCTTATTATTATTAAGCACCCAGGTCATGCCCATCGCTTTAGTTTCAGCTGAGTCGGGTGATTTTTTTGTATATTCCAGAAACCAACTGCCAACTATGTCTTTATCAGATTTCAGGGTATCGGCAAATACAACCGCACTTGACAAGCCAAGCGACAAGGATAATGCGAGTAATATGTTAATTTTTTTCATTATTTTTTCCTGGTTTATAAAACTGGATATTAAATTACTATCTCACAATAGCATCGTTATTGTACAAGAAACCATGTAAAAAATGTGCTTATCTTTATTAAATCGGTCTATCAAAGCGTTTCCACTTCTATCAAAAAGGCAAGGCGATATTGGGTTTAATTTTTTTCATCAACGCCCTGAATTGCTCCTGAATTCTGAGCATCGCAACTTCCGAATCAGCCTCAAATCGAATAACCAACGATGGCGTGGTATTCGATGCTCGCACCAATCCCCAGCCATCTGCGAAGTCCACACGTAACCCGTCCATATCGGTAATTTTGCCGTCGCTAAAGCTTGCTGCCGCAAACAAGCTTTTTATAAAGGAAAAGTTTTCACCCTCTTCCATTGCGACATTCAATTCGGGGGTGTTGATGCTGTCAGGAAAATCGGCAAATACCTCGGCACTGCTACGCGTATCTCTGGACAATATTTCAATTAAACGTGAAGCGGAATACAAGGCATCATCAAAACCGAACCAACGATCATTAAAGAAAATGTGTCCGCTCATTTCACCGGCTAACTTAGCGCCGGTTTCTTTAAGCTTGGCTTTCATCAATGAATGCCCGGTCTTCCACATAGTCGGCCTTCCTCCGTACTTGGTAATTTGATCGGCCAAATGCCGAGTACATTTTATATCGTAAATGATTTCCGACCCGGGCTTGCTTGCCAGCACATCTTTGGCAAACAGCATCATTTGTCTATCCGGCCAGATGATTTTACCGTTTGAATCAACAACGCCCAGGCGGTCGCCATCGCCATCAAAAGCGATACCAATATCGGCCTTGTAATGTTTAACGGTTGCAATCAATTCGCTCAGATTTTTAGGGTTGCTGGGATCCGGATGATGATTGGGGAAGGTACCGTCAATGTCGCAGAATAGTTCCAGCACTTCACAACCTAAAGTTCTCAGTAGCACCGGGCCTAACTCACCAGCCACACCGTTGCCGCAGTCTAATACAACGGTCATGGGCCGATCGATATGTATATCCTCGGAAATAAGGCCTATGTATTCATTGCTGAATTGGGTGTTCTGTTCAATATTGCCGTGCTTGCTTGTTATATAGGCCTTGTTATCAATACAGGTTTTAAGTTGTTGGATTTTTTCACCGGCCAGGGTTTCGCCATTAACGACTATTTTCAGGCCGTTATAATCAACGGGGTTATGACTTCCGGTAACCATCACCCCGGAACGCCCTTCGGTATGCCTTGCTACAAAATACAGTACCGGTGTAGGCACCATGCCTATATCCAGTACATTGAGACCTGTCGCAATAATCCCTTTGCTAAGGGCTTCTGCCAGAGAGGGACTGGAGATCCTTCCATCACGGCCGACCACGACTGTTTTACAGCCTTGCGCTTTAGCCTGTGTGCCAAACGCAAGGCCGATCTCGTAAACCACGTCTTTAGTCAGGGTCTTGCCAACGATACCTCGAATATCATAAGCCCTAAAAATAATGCCTGAATCAGCCACTTTTTTAACCGACATAGGCATGTCAAAGGAGTCCGGCACAGTTTTTTCAACTATTTCCGGCTTGATGGACTGGACTTTTTCCGAAGCAGGCTTATTCAAGCTAACGTCTCCGGGTTGCCCACCGGCATCTTTGCCAGACGTCGGAAATTGCTCCTCATACGGCTTCGTCTTAATACTATCTTCTTCGGACAAAAAATCCGCAGGGTCATCAAAAAAACGGCTCATGTCTAAATCTTCCGTATCATTGCCCGGAATTACATCGTTGCCCTGATTATCCATAACCCGTTTAAACTGCACCAGATTTGAAACTACGGCATTCATTTCAGTCAATTTAACGGGATAAGTACCCTGTAACTTATTCGTCATCATATCTTTATAGGCTTTCAGCACACTGCCCAAATCCTGTGTCAGCAGATCTGAAAGCTTCCGGTATCCCATAAAAAATGCCAACAGTGTTAACAAAGCTGCGGCAGCGATTATGCCGATAATGAGCATTAGCTCTGAAGAACTTACATTGTCGGCATATTGATAATGCAGTTCCCAGCCGGTATCAGCTACCTTTATTTGTGCATCATCGCTTAAATCGTCACTAGCTGGTTCACCTGCCGCACCTAATACCAGCACACCCTGCCTTAATTCAAGATGCCCACCTTTTAGTTCCGCTGCTTGTACGGTTTTACTTATAAAGTCATAGTTCAAACTGGCCAGAATAACGCCAACCGCCCGGTCATTTTGCATAATCCGACGCGTTAGCGCCAGATGTCTGTCAGGCCCGTTATCGCCTTGTATTGCCGGCAGTTGGTTTTTGTTAAATGCCTCCCGAACCATATCCAAATCGGCATAACCCATTTTAGGTACGCTCTTGTCATCAAGCTCGCTAACGCCGGGCAATAACAGCCGTACTTTCAGAGCGCCGGGCAAATGCTTTTCAAGTGATGCGGCTACTGTAGCTAATTGGGTTGTGTCTGCACTGGTAACTGCCGCCAACACTAAAGGATCCTGCGCCATTTTTTCCAGCGTATCGGCCAGCAAATTGATCTGTGCAGTAATGCCTATTCCGACACTTTTTGCAACGGTTGCTACTGATTCCTGTTTTGCTTGTTCAATTTGGTCTGTACTTATCCAGTAAACACCCCCACCGGCAGTCAGAATCATTAAAACAGTAAACGCTGACAATAAAGAAAATAGTCGTACCATGTTTATGCCTCTATCCTAAAGAAAAATAGCTTAATGACGACCGGTATGACCAAAGCCGCCCGAACCGCGCAAGCTCTGATCAAACACTGCGACTTGCTCAAATGTCACCTGCACTACCGGGACAAAAACCATTTGTGCAATGCGCTCTCCTATATTAATAGTAAAAGCAGTGTCACCTCGATTCCAGCAGGAAACAAAAACCTGCCCCTGATAGTCCGAATCAATCAGCCCGACCAGATTGCCCAGCACTATGCCGTGTTTATGACCCAGGCCTGATCTGGGCAATAAAACAGCGGCTAACTGATGGTCATCAATATGGATAGCTAGGCCGGTTGGGATTAACACGGTTTCTCCCGGTTTTAATTCCACCGACTCATCCAGGCAGGCACGCAAATCCAAACCTGCCGAGCCTGCTGTCGCATATTCGGGCAACGGAATATCTTTACCTAATCGGCCATCCAAAATTTTAAGCTGTATTTTTTTCATGTCGTTCTATGTTCCATTCTCTCTGAAATTAAGCGGATTAATTGCTCTGCTAATTGGTTTTTGTTGGTCATTGCCAAGGTTTTTTGACCTTGTTTCCAAAAAACGTGCAATGCATTTTGTTCACTATCAAAGCCGCCTATATCGCGCCCTACCCAGTTTGCCGCGATCATATCCAGATTTTTGCCGACCAATTTATTTTGCGCATATTGTTCAAGATCATGGGTTTCAGCGGCAAATCCGACCGTAAACGGACGCTTAGTCATTTGTGCAACTTCTGCCAAAATATCCTTAGTTTTTTGTAATGTTAGCGTGGATTGTTCGGTTTGTTTTTTTATTTTCTGCATTTCCATCATCACCGGGCTGTAATCAGCAACAGCCGCAGCGCCAATGTAGATGTCATGGTCTTCGGCTTTGGACATAACCGCCGTATGCATTTGCGCCGCAGTCTCTACATTCACCACATCGACATTAATAGGAGCTGTCAGTGCCACCGGGCCGCTGACCAAGGTTACTTTCGCACCGGCTTTTAATGCGGCATTAGCAAGCGCATAGCCCATTTTTCCGGAACTGCGATTAGTTATGTAGCGTACCGGATCTAAAGGTTCTCGAGTGGGTCCGGCACTGATTAAAACCTTAAGCCCACTTAAACACTGCGTGGTAGGCTCAAACATTAAATATCTGCAAATTTCCTCCGGCTCGGACATTCTGCCAAAACCGGTTTCACCGCAAGCCTGATCGCCTTGTTCAGGACCGATTACCGTAACGCCGTGACTTTTGAGTTTTTGAATATTTTCCTGCGTGACCGTCTTATGCCACATAGCCTGATTCATAGCTGGGGCAACGTAAACCGGGCAAGTTGCCGCCAGATACAGCGTTGATAATAAATCGTCAGCCAAACCGTAACTGCATTTTGCAAGCGTATTGGCTGTTGCCGGAGCGATAATCAAGGCATCGGCCCAGCGCGCCAGGCTGATATGCCCCATCGCATGCTCTTCATCCGCATCAAGCAATTCGCTATGCACCGGATTGCCGGACAACGCCTGAAAAGTAAGCGGACTAACAAACTGCATCGCTGCATGGGTCATCACCACGCGAACCTGCGCGCCTTGTTTTCGTAACAACCTGACCAGTTCAGCCGACTTATACGCGGCAATGCCGCCGCTAATAGCCAATAAAATATGCTTATTAATAGTAACGTCCTGAAATTTGAACAAAACTGGTATTATGGCAAGTCTACAAAAATTCTTCTATGCTTAAATTTCAATCATATAAGGTGAGTCCCATGTCCATTAAAGATTGGTCGGCAGAAGACCGACCCAGAGAGAAACTGCTTCGACGTGGCTCAGCGGCCTTAACCGATGCAGAACTGTTGGCAATTTTTCTGCGCACCGGATCGCCCGGCAAATCGGCGGTTGACTTGGCCCGTGAGCTGTTGGCCGATTTCGGTTCCCTAAGCGCCCTATTAAGTGCCGAACAACAACGCTTTTGTAAGGGCATAGGCTTAGGCGACGCCACTTATGCCCAACTCCAGGCCGTCATGGAAATGGCCAGACGGCATTTTAAAGAAGCCTTGCAACGCGGCGATGCGCTAACCAGCCCGGAACTCACCCGTTCTTATCTTAGCGCTCAACTGCGCGGCTACAGCTACGAAGTGTTTGCTTGTTTATTTCTAGACAATCAACACAGAGTCATACAACTGGATGAATTATTCAGAGGTACCATAGACGGTGCCAGCGTTTATCCCAGGGAAGTTGCTAAACAGGCGTTACGCCATAATGCGGCGGCAGTCATTTTTGCCCATAACCACCCGTCCGGTATTTCCGAACCCAGTCAGGCCGATAAACACATTACAGAGAAACTCAAACAGGCATTAGCCTTGTTCGACATACGGGTGCTGGATCATTTTATTATCGGTGATGGACAACCTTATTCTTTTGCAGAGCATGGCTTGTTGTAATAAGCAATCTTGCATAACAAATAAAAGCTTAATTCGGATTAAGCCTTACGCTGGTAAAATTACAAGCACCTCATTTCGGCATGGGTTTACTCAACAGCTCTATAGAAACTGTCTTAAACTATTAACTGCCACCAGATCACTGTTGCACCCGAATCTTGATGACGGGACTGGCACCGGTGTTTTCTCTTACGGCGATAATATTGTTAATTATTTTTTGATTCGCAATACAATTTCTAATATAGGGCTTACCCTCAAAATAGACACTGACCACGTTCATACCTGGCTTCAACTGTATCCATGAAATTTCAAGAATCGTGCAATTTGTCACGTCAGCTTTCGAACCATTAAATAATTTACTGTTCTTCCATGATTTTTTAAGCACAGAGGGGTCTAATTCATAAGCCATTTCCTCTTTGGGTGCTTGTTTAACAAAAGCACTCACTGTGCAAGGCTCGTAAAGGAATTCGCGTATTTTATCAAGCAGAACTTTACGATTGAAAGGTTTCACCACAAACCCCGCAGCGCCGACTTTCAAGCAGTTGGTAACGACATCTTTCTCACTATGACCTGTTACCATGATCACCGGGATATCAAAAAACTGCTCAACAGATTTGATTCGACGTATTGTTTCTACACCGTCCATATCCGGCATCATCATATCCATCAAGATCAAATCCGGACGCCGCTTGCGTAGCAGGTTAAGCGCCTCAATACCGCTATCGGCAAACATCAGTTCATAATTTTCATCCGCAAGAACGGTTTTGTACGCCTTTCTCATCAGCTCATCGTCATCCACCACCAGCAGGGTGGCAGGTATTTTTTCTGCCATGGTTCTAAGAACGCGAGCAGATTCGAGATGAGGCACGCATTTTTGTTTGAACTCCAACGTCCAATCTTTTATGGGATTGATGGATTCGACGGCTGCATTAAAGTATCCATGAATTTCTTCCTGCTGAAGTCGGCTGATTTCGTGCCGTAAGCCTTGGGCATCCTTAATTTCTGCCTGATTAGCAAAGTCTCCTTGCGTGAGACGCTGCGCAAATGCATCCAACGTAGTTTTCACTTCCTGCTCTACATGTGCGATGACATCGCTTGCAATCTCTATACACTTATCACCTTGGGCAATGTTCCAGTCCAACAGAGATTCCAGTTCAGTTAGTAGACGGGTTTGGTTGACAAGCACTACGGCTGAAGGGCTGCTCTCAAGGACGGCCAAATAGCGTATCGCATGGTGTACCGCCATTGGCAAGCGCTTAACGTCATCGGTATCCGGCCAAAACAGAATGTAATCGTCTAAATATTGTTTCTGGCAAAGCTTGTACACGTCATTGATTTCATTGTTGTTACATAGAAGGATTGTTCGATGTGGATGTATCAGTAAGATAGTACTTAAACGGTAAAGTTCGAGATAGTAATGTTCAGCCTTTTCGAAGCCGTTAAACGCCAGCACCAATACATCGGGGCGGCGTGACTCAAAATCCTGCACAGCCTGCTCCGGGCTGATGGATGTGAAAACACTTATAAATTCTTTCTTAAGCAGCTGTTTCGCCGCTTGAGCATCTCCGGCATTATCCGATGCAATGAGTATGATAGACATTTTGCGTAACTCCTGAACTCAGCGTTCGCTGGGTGGTTTTATGACATTGCCAAAATTAGCTTCCCAATCGGTGATCCAACCGGGAATTTCATCCGCCGGCATGGGTTTCGAAATAAAATAGCCTTGAGCCAGGTCGCAACTCGTGCTGCGCAGAAAATCCCAGTCTTCCTGATCTTCGACACCTTCAGCTACGGTTTTCATACCCATTTGTTTCGCCAGACTCAGGCTGGCGAAACAAATGGCGCGTAGCGTATCGTTAGAGGCTGCGCCATGCACAAACCCTTGGTCTATTTTAAGTTCGTTGAAGGGGATATCGCGTAACTGGGATAAGGAAGAATGACCGGTGCCGAAATCGTCAATCGACAGGCTAAAGCGCTTCAAACACAGCCGGGTAAGAATTTCCAGCGGCGCAGTCAAATTTTTCATCAGCTGACTCTCGGTGACTTCCAGCACGATACCGTCCGGTTCGATACCCGCAACGACCGCCGCCGCTATCACATGATCGGCAAACGCCAGCGTAGCGAGATTATGCATGGAAATATTGATCGCTACCCGCAGATACAGGCCCTTACTCTGCCAAGTCTTGGCCTGAGCAAAGGCGGCGTCGACGACAACCCGCGTCAGGTCGTCGATCAGGCCATATTCTTCCGCCACGCCGATGAACTGGTCAGGGTAGACCATGCCATTTTGCGGGTGACGCCAACGCACCAAGGATTCGACCCCCACCACCTTGCCGTTCGTCATGTCCACTTTGGGCTGATAGTAATTGACCAACTCGCCGTTGAAAATAGCCGTGTTCACCTCGTCGGCGCCGTAACTTTTTTTCATTACCGGGGAAGGACTCAAACAAGGCGACATAAACTGATCCAACAGTGTGGACAGATCCTTCGGTTTAACGGGCTTATTCAGGTGTCCGAGCACCGAAATTTTATGCGCCTGCACCAGTCTCTCAGTGGTTTGCAACATGCGCTCGTCCTCACCGCTTACCAGAATGAGACTGCCGACATAATGTCGTTCGACCAAGTGCCGCATGAATTCCACCCCATCCATTTCCGGCATATTGAGATCCAGCAATATCACATCCGGCGGACTGTTCGGATGATCAATCGAATCCAGAGCGCTACGCCCGCTGTCGCAGGTCGTCACCTGAGTGAAGCCAAGGTTAGTCAACACGCGGCTCATTAGCTTGAGTATGAAGGGTTCGTCATCAAGCACCAAAATTCTAAGTGCAGATTTATCAGTCATGGTTTTTCCTTTTGTATGTTATCCCGTCCCGGATATTTCCGGGAACTGCCATGCGTTCAAATAGGTATCCACGGCGGCCATTTCCATCTCAAAGTGTGGCAAAAGTGCGGACAAGGCTTTGGCTTGACCGGACTTACCTGCCTGTTCTATCTCTGCACAGTGCTCGCCGAGTGCCAGTGCGCCTACCGAACGGGCCGAAGACTTAAGCTTGTGCGCCAATGCACCCACCTGCGCTGTTTGCCCGACAGCATAGGCTGCCTTCAACTCTGCCGCGATTTGGGTTGCGCTGTTATGGAAATCATGCAGAAATTCATTGATCACTTCCGGGTCGTCGCCTACCAACTCTTTGAGCACCCTCACGTCAACCGGCAGGATAGGCGAACCGGTTACATCCAGCCCGGAATCGGCAGCCGACGGCAGCCATTTATCCAGCATGGTTTTCAACTGTTCCAGTTGAACCGGCTTACTTAAATAGCCGTCCATGCCGACCGACCGGCAGTGCTCGGCCTCTCCCTTAAGAGCATTAGCGGTCAAGGCTATGATTGGAATGTGCCGGATTCCCTTTTCCTCGGCGCGAATGACTGCGGTCAGTTCATAGCCATCCATATTCGGCATGTGCAAGTCGGTGAGCACTAGCGCGTATTCGCCGCTCTGCCAATGTTCCACTGCTTGGCATCCGTCGGCTAGCACATCCGCAAAAAATCCGAGCATTGCGAGTTGGCGCAGGATCACTTTTTGGTTGGTTTCGTTATCTTCGGCGACTAGAATCAACCGTCCCAGATTCAGCGCCTCTTCCCGCGACGGCGCTTGGAAATCCGGCTCGGTCTTGCCGGGCAAGGGCATTGCTGTTTCCTGTAGCGCCCGTCTGGCGGCGATGGCTACCACGTTGAACAGAGTCCATTGGGTCAGGATATTGCCGTCTACCTGCACCACATCGTTATCTTCCATGCGCACTTTGCGGCGTTGTCCGCGTCCAATGACAACAAAACGGATGTCTTGCTCAGGATGCTTACGGGTGATGGCGCGCAGTTCATCCATTGGCATCGGACCAATAATATCGAGGACCCACACCGCAGGCCCGGCAATCACTGGTAGTTCCTGAGCCGCCTCCAGATTTTGCGCCCGCTTGACAAACGCGCCGCCGTGTTCGAGATACACTGCAATATCGTCAGCTAATCCCTGCGAATTGCCCACTACCAGACACGAAAGCCCTGCAACCGGAGAAATTGTCGCCTCATCCTCGACCGGCAACGGCACGAAGGGCAGGCGCACGGTAAAGATGGAACCCTTGCCCGGTGTACTTTGTACTTCGATTTCTCCGTCCATGAGTTCTACCAGATGATGAGAGATGGTCAGTCCCAGTCCGGTCCCGCCAAAACGCCGGGTGGTGGTAATGTCGGCCTGAGTGAAGGGCGTAAACAGCCCCGATAAAGTTTGTTCATCCATGCCGATACCGTTATCGGTAATGCGAATGTCCACAATAACTCGCTCCGGGCGATGTTCGACCAGCATCGCCCGCATCGACACACGGCCCGACTGCGCTTGACCGCTGGAAAACTTGATGGCGTTATTGGCTAGGTTGATCAGCACTTGCCGCAATCGTCCCGCATCTCCCAGGACTTTTGCAGGAATCGCCGGGTCGGTGAACAGGGTAAACTCCACCCTTTTCTTTTCGGCCAGTCTGTCCAGTAAGGCGCCGACGCTCTCCACCACCTCGGCAACCGTTGTCGGCACATTTTCAAGCTCCAACTTGTCGGCCTCTATTTTGGAAAAGTCGAGGATGTCCTCAATGATACCCAGCAGGGAATACGCCGATTCCCGAATGAGATCAACCATCTCCACTTGATCGCCCTTGAGGCTGCTCTGGTGCAGCATATCGACCATGCCAATCACGCCATTCATCGGCGTGCGGATCTCGTGGCTCATGGTAGCAAGGAAGGCCGATTTGGCCCGGTTGGCCTCCTCGGCCACTTGTCGAGCCAGTTCCAAATCGGTGGTGCGTACTGCCACCTTGTGTTCCAGCTCTTCGTTGAGATGGCGCACCGTCGTCTCTGCCAATTTGCGCTCGGTAATATCCTTGATCACGCCGTCGTAGGATAACAGTTTTCCTGAGGCGTTTCTAAAAAGGATAATCGTATCGCATACCCATAGAATCTCTCCGTTTTTTTTGATGATGCGGTGTTCAATGGGGGGACCATCGTGTCCAGACAGAACCTGATTAACCCGCTTTATGACCGTTTCTCGGTCCTCGGGTACGATCATCTGAATCCAGAGATTGGGATTGGCGGCAAACTCTTCCGCCGTATATCCTGTCACCGTGACGCAGGTCGGGCTTTGTATGGTTTCCACCGGATGACCGTCTTCGATACGCACCGTGTACTGATAATCGGTGATCCCCTCAGTGATTCGCCGGTAGCGTTCCTCGCTTTCCCGCAACGCCTCGGACGTCTTTTTGTGTTGGGTAATGTCGCGTGCGATGGTGGAAAGCAGGGGCATAGACGTACCATCGTAGCCATTGTGCGCAATAATCACTTGAAGAACCGGGATTTCACGTCCATCGGAACCAAGCAACGCCGTTTCGCCGCTCCAGGTTTCGTGCTCGATCGCGTAGGGAATAGCCTCGTTCCTGACCAACTGCGCTGCCCACTCGGGATGCGTTTCAAACCAGTTTAACCGGGACAGGTCAAAGGTTGGAGCGAGGCCCAACATGCGCCTGCCGGCCGGATTCAAATAAAGCAAGCGTCCGTCGGCTTGCCCTGTACCCACTAAATCGGAGGTGGTCTCGATGATCCTTGCCAGCCGTCCCTGTTTTTCCTGGATATGCATGCGCTCCGCCACTTCCGCCTTGAGCTTGGCGGTTCTTATCTCGACCAACCGTTCCAAATACCCATGCAGCCTAGTGCGTTCCAGCGCCACGGCTATTTGGTTGCCGATGCCGAACAATATTTTCAGTACTGTTTCATCAAATAGGTCGTCTGACGGTCCGATCAGGTTCATGACCCCCAGAGCGTTATGCTTGGTCCCCCTCAGCGGGATGCTGGCATGGTGACATGAGCCTTGGATTTTGCCCTGCGCCTTGACGAGTCGCTCGCATTCACTGATGTTCACGGCGCCGTCCAGTTCGCCGTTCAGCAACTTGCGTTGGCACGCGCAATGCTCAACGACCGTATTCGGTAGCTCTGCCAACGCCGTCGGCAGGTTGCACGAGGCAGCTAGCCGGAAGCCGGACTCGCCATCCCGCAGCCAGATCCAACCGGCCTGTATCCCCGGCAGCTCCAAAGTCCGCTTCAATGCCGTTTCCGCCACCTCTCGTTCACTGTCCGCAGAGTTGAGTCCATCGGCGATGCGGTACAGCCCGTTGAGCACCTGATTGTTGTCCTGTAATTCCTTATTGACGAAGACGGCCTGCTCATAGGTCGAGATTAGCAGATCTAAAATTTGCTGGCGTTCGGCGGAAATAAAATGTTTGGAGCCATTCAGGTCGATTTCCACCCCTAACTTCATCCTCTGTCCCTTGCGCAGCTCGAGGTTCATCAACAAATAATGGATGCGCGATATCAGGTAATCCTCGTCATAGGGCTTGCGGATGAAATTGTCCGCTCCGCATTCCAGCCCCCGAATCACATCGTGAGGATCGGAAAGCGAAGTGACCAGGATAACCGGGGTGCTCTTCAGCGTTTCATCGGACTTGATTGCCTTGCACAATTCATAGCCATCCATATTCGGCATCACAATATCGCTAATAACCAGTGTCGGTTTTTGCGCCGTCGCCGCCTGTAGCGCCTGCTTGCCATCTGCCGTCACGATCACCTGATAGCCATGCTGCTCAAGCAGGAAACGCAGTTGTTCGGCTTGAGTACGGCTGTCCTCGGCGATAAGAATTCTGATGTTATTAGGATTGTTCATTTTTGGATTCCATAAGTTACTTCCCTCTGAGTTGGCGGATGCACCAAGTCGGACAACACCGCAGCGATCTTGTCCGGCGGCAATACATACGACGCGGCGCCAAGCTCGATAGCCTCGCCCGGCATGCCGTGCACCACGGAGCTTTCCTTATCCTGAGCAAAGGTAACGGCTCCATTTGCCTTCATCAAGCCAAGCTCTGCGCCGCCGTCTTTACCCATGCCTGTGAGCAGTATCCCGACAGCGCTTGCTCCGTAGGTTGCTGCAACCGAGCGGAACAGACACGAGACCGACGGCAGATGTCCGTTTTCAGGATCGCTGTGTTGCAGCGCAATCCGTTCGTGACTGTCCACCGTTATCTGAAAGCCGTTCGGCGCGACATAGGCATGACCGGACTGCATCAGCTCGCCGTTTGTCGCCATGTTGACCGGGAAACCGGACGATTCTTCAAGCCATTTTGCGAATCCTTCGGTGAAGCCTTGCGCGATATGCTGAACAATGATTATCGGTACTTGAAAGCCCTTGGGAAGTTTCGATAACAGCTGCTGCAATGCCAGCGGCCCACCGGTGGATGCCCCGATCGCTACCAAACGCACGTCTCTGGGAATTGGCGCCGGTTCCGGCGCGACCGGCTTAATGCCTACACGGTCAGGTGTTTTTCGCTGCGCCCAGCGTTTGATGACTTTGACTTCAGACATCAGCTTGACGGTCTGAATCAACTCCCTTGCAGTCGCCGCATGATCAGGGTGGCCGATGCCCGCCGGTCTTTTAATAACCGCCAACGCGCCAGCCTCCAATGCGCTGATGGTCGTTGTCATCTCCTGGAGGGAAGCGCTGCCGGTCACGATGACGATAGGCGTAGGAAAACGTTCCATAATGGCTCTGGTTGCACTGTAGCCGTCCATTTTCGGCATGTGAACATCCATCGTGATGACATCGGGTTTTTTGTCCTCGACCGCCGCGAGCGCTTCTTCGCCGTTACTGGCCGTGCCTATTACCTGGAGCTCCTGATCGGAGGCAAACAAATAGATAAGAAACTCCAGCACCGAAGGCGAGTCCTCGACTACCAGTACCCTGATGGGTAAACGCCGGTTTGCGCTGTTAGCTACGTTATCGGTCATTGCAGTCTCCAAATTTCCAGGCTTGTATTCCATGTTCAGTTTTTTTCGTCATCCTTTATCTCCTTAAGAAATAGCTTGCAGTCTTGAGTGTAAGTCGAAGGGCTGTCACGTAGTAGCTTCTCCTTAAACAGATAGCCTGATTATCGCGCCTGGAAGGCTATCCTAGATAAGTCTTCTCACCACTTCCAGCAAATTGCTCTGTTCGAAACTGCGCTTGACGATATAGGCATTGGCGCCGACATCAATGCCGCGTTCGCGATCTTCGCGCGATTCCAACGCCGTCACCAGCACCACCGGCACATCGGCCAGTTTTTTGTCGCTACGGATCTTCGCCGTCAAATCGAAGCCGTTCATGCGCGGCATATCGACGTCGGACACCACGATGTCGAATTCGCCGCTCCGCAGCTTGGTCAAGCCGTCAATGCCGTCGACCGCAGTCGTCACCGTGTAACCGGCTACTTCCAAAATACCTTTAAGCAGGCTACGCGCGGTTATCGAATCTTCCACCACCAGCACGGCTTGCGCAGGCGCTTTCTTTTCCGTCTTGCTGACTCGCCTGATTCCGGTTTGTGCGGCTTGCTGCGCGGATTTCAGCAAATCGATAACGTTCAGGATGGGCACCACTTTGCCCGAGCCGAGGATGGTCGCGGCCGAGATGTTGCGAACTCTGGAGAGTTGTCGCCCCAAGCCCTTAACCAGCACTTCCCGCTCGCCCAGCACTTCATCCACGATAAATGCAATGCGTTTCCCGCCTGCCGTCAGCACAACTACCTGTTGGAACCCGGCATCGCCCGCCACTTCGTTCGGAATGCCGAGCACGTCGCCCAGCCATGCCAACGATAAAGTCTCGTCGCCGAGCCGGATCGTTTCGCGGTTTTCCACCGTTTGGATATCTTCCCGACGAATTCTTACGCTCCGTTCCACGCTGCCGGTCTGTACTACGAATGTCTGCGCCGCGACACGCACGGCGATACCTCGGTAGGATGCCAGAGTGAGCGGCAATTCGATGCGGAAAGTAGTGCCGACGCCCGGATGCGTTTCTACCCCGATGCAACCGCCCAGCCGTTCCACTTTCTCGCGTACGATAGCCAGCCCTATCCCTCTGCCGGAAACTTCCGTGATAATCGGGCTGGTCGAAACGCCTGACCGGTAGATCAATTCCACGGCTGCATCGTCATCCATTTCGGACGGCTCATCTTGCGCCAAAATACCGAGCCGGTCGGCGGCGGCCTTCACTTTTGCGCCGTCGATCCCGGCCCCATCGTCTGAGATGCTAATCTCGACACGATTGCCGCTACGCGGAAAGACGGCAATGTCGATTTTCCCGCGTAGCGGTTTATCGAGGCTTGCCCGTTCCGCCGACAGCTCAATGCCGTGATCGACGCAATTGCGCAATAGATGAATCAGCGGATCTTTGATTTCCTCAAGTATTCTGCGGTCGGCCTCAATTTTGCCGCAGCGAATATTCAGGTCAATATCTTTACCGCTATTTCCGGCCAGATCGCGCACCAATCGGGGAAAGATTTCCATCAGCGTCGAAAAGGGGAACATCAGGGCTTTTTTCATGTCTTCCAGCAGATCGTCCACCATTCTCCCTATCATGCGCTGATCCTGATCGGCTGCCTTGCCCATCACCTTGAGCCGGTAGCTCAATGCCTTAATGAAGGCGGCGTTCTGCTCGACTAGCTCCAACCATTGCAGCTGTTTTACCGGCGCGCTGTAAAGATCCCGATGGTGCGCCATTTTTCTTGTCCAGTCCTTACCCCACGCAGCCACCATGGATTGCACCGTTTGCAGTTCCTGCCGACGTTGCTGGGCAAGCAGCTTCACCGCCAGCATTTCTTCCGACTGCAAAAAAATGGAATCCAGCTTTGCCGTGGAAATTCTCACTGTGCCGACCACAGCCAATTTTTCTTCCGCCATGACATGGGGCGGCCTGACCTCTGCCGTGCGTGTATAGGATAGCGGCTTTTCTTTAGCCACTGAGGGCTCGGACGGCGGCGTCTCCGATGCGGAAGCCACCTCATCTTTGCGGCATTGTACGGTCTTCGGTGCGAATTCGGTCTTTAGCTCAGGTTCAAGCAGCCCGCTCAGGTTGTTCATCGCCAAGTGCAGGCTATCGAACAACTCTGAGGTCAAGGACGTTTCTTTGTGTTTCATTTCGGAGAACGTACTTTCCAAAGATTGGCACACCTCTTCGATTTGCAGCATATTCACCGAGCGGGCTGCTCCCTTCAAGCTGTGCGCTTCGCGAAAGATCGCCTCAATCAATTCGGCCTGCCTGGTTTCATCCGGCATTTTCTCAAGCGCGTCGATGCCCGTGAACAAGGCATCGACGTGTTCCTTGGCCTCGATCCTGAAGGTTACCAGCAGCCGCTTTAGGAAATCGCTCTCTTTTTCAGACATAAGCGCCACCGCTAATTACTTTCAATCAATTGTCTCAACTTGACGCCCTGTGCGTGCAGATTCAGCGCGGCAACCTCGGACTGCTTGGTGCCGACCATGTTCTGCGTAATGGCCTGCTTGATATTCTCCATTGCCAACGCCACCTGATCCATCCCCACCAACTGCTGTTGGCTTGAGGCCGCTATCTGTAGCGCCGCCTGCGCTGCTTCGCTGATGCTATCCGCCAACATGCGGATGGCCTCGCCCGCCGTATCGGATTGACGCACTCCGGCATCCACCGCCTTGCCGCTCAAGTCGGTTGCCATCACTGCAGCCCCGGTCGCTTTTTGAATATCGCCAAGAATAGCTCGTACCTGAGTGGTGGCTTGCTTGGACTGTTCCGCCAAGCTTTTGATCTCCTGCGCCACTACAGCAAAGCCCTTGCCCTGTTCGCCGGCTTTGGCCGCCTCGATGGCGGCATTCACCGCCAACAGGTTGGACTGTTCGGCCAGATCGTTGACAGTCAGAATGATCTCGCCGATAACCTGGCTCTGTTCGCTGAGCCGAACGATGCTTTCCGCAGCCGCCGCCGTCTGCTCGCGAATGCGCTCCATCCCCGCTATCAGCTCTTCTACCGCCTGCCGTCCCGTTTCCGAGATAGTTGCCACTTGCTGCGCACTGTCGGATACCCGTTTGGCTTTCTGGCTGGCCATCTGCACCGTTTGCTTCACTTCCTCTACTGTTGCGGTGGTCTCGCTGACCGCCGTCGCTGTTTCCGCTGAACCGGCCGCCACCTGCGTCGTCGTCGCCAGTATCTCGGCGGAAGAGGTCGTAAGCTGGGCAATCGTTTCGCGTAGCTGACGAGTAATGGCGCGACTTAGGTAGAGGCTGATAACAAGGGCGCCGATAATGCCGAGCAGCGACATGATTGCCAGACCCAGCAAGGTTCGCTGTATTCCCGCTACGGCCTGGGTACGTATTTCAGCGACCCGTTTCTGTTGCAGATCGCGGAACGAATCGGTTTCGGCCATCAGCTGTTCCGATATGGGTAACACGTCATTGATGCTGGATGCCAATGCTTCGGCGCGTTTGCCTTGTCTAACTACCTCAATGGTTATTGCCTGGCCTTGCTCGAACTGCTTTTGCAATTCGGCAACCCTGTTCAAGATAATTACTGATTCATTGACCAGGGGCATGCTTTGCATCTGCTTTATAATGTTGCCGATGCGCAGGTGATCTTCTTCCAATTTGCCAAGATATGCCTGCTCCCGATCGGGATAAAGCAGGAAACCGCGAGAATGAGCGACCTGATCCCTGATTTCGAACCGGATCGCGTTAGAATTGTCAACCAGCTTATCGTTCATGTCGATAATTTCGTCGTATTTTTCTTGCACCGAATTGAGCGAATAGAATGCACTTATGGTCACCAGCAGCAACATTGCCAGTACCACGCCATAGCCGCCAATAATTTTTCTGCCGATTGTCATGTCATTTTCCTAATCAATTTTGTTTGGTATCGCTATACTCAGACCGGTCAAATTTGCGGAAAATGAAGAGGGTATAATACTCAAATTTAAACACAAAACCTGACATGATAAAGATCGACTTTACCGAAAAAGCCATTGACGAAGTGTATCAACAATTCATGGAGCATCCC
>JADHTX010000017.1 GCA_016784875.1 Methylobacter sp. | reverse complement strand
ACTAAGTGCCATCATCGCGGGCATGGCCCGCTCCTACAACAAAAGCCCGCACGCTTGTTTTGTCCCGGCTTAAGTTGGTAGCCGTTGTTTCGGTTCAGCATAGACAGATTAAGAGTAGAGAGATAACAACATTCTACTATAACAACTGAAGTACAGGCAAAGCCTGTTAAAGTGAGTGAAATAGCGGTCTGAGCGGTTAAAGAATAATAAATTGGCCTTGCCAACTGTTGAATGATGTACTCAGAATCTAAATAGTATGCACTTATTGGGCCAAGCATCATAGGCGATCCGTGAGGCCTGTAAAGTCGAGACTTGTAAAAATATTACATTTCGTATGAAAAACAAAAGTGTGGCATATGACCTGTTTCAATGCGTTAAATAACATAGTTTAATTAAATTACAGGTGTTTTCTTGTTTGGATATTACGGGTGTGTGTTCGGTAATATATTGTAAATAAATGAGTATTAGGTGTATTTCGGCGGTGATAATTATATTCCAGCATGTTAAGGTTCGATAGATGAATAATCCTGGGTGTATTAAATAACATAGTTTAATTGCGGGTGGTTTGGCCGGTTTGTAGAAGCCATCTAAGCGAGTATTGGAATACGACAAGATTTAAGCATGTAATTCTATTGCCATATATTTGCTGTAGAGTCAGGTTCCAGGAAAGTATTGCATGCCGTTTTATTAAAATTTCATGGCGCTTTTTGTCATCCGCAGCTTGCTTTGACTGTTTTGCGCTTATCAGGAGTTAACCGCATAAGATTTCAGCAAGAATTTGTGAATGCGACAGATTAAAAATGCCGGTTTATTAACCAAGCGAGCGTCTATAATATGTGGTACAACATAAATCGGCTGATATTGCATCGACTTTTGATTTGGAAGATCATTGACCAAACATAACCACTGGATAACACTATGGCGATAAATACTAACAGACCTACATCCCCGCATTTGCAAGTCTATAGACTACCGTTAACCGGCATTATTTCTATCACCCACCGCATGACCGGCGTCATGCTCTCTGCCGGATTGATCTTGTTTGTTTATGTTATTTCCGCGTTGGCAGGCGGTGCTGATTCATACGCCGCCATGCAGTCGGTCATGAATCTATGGTTGATCAAATTAATATCTTGGGGTTTTGTTTACGCACTGTTTTTTCATTTATGCCATGGCATTCGCCATTTGATTTGGGATGCAGGCAACAGCTTTGAACTGGATACGCTAAACCGCTATGCCATGATTGAACTGGCAGCTTCATTGATACTGACTTTAATGACTTTCGTGTGGGGATGTTATGGATTATAGAACGCCGTTATCCAGGGTTCGGGGCTTGGGTTCAGCCAAAAGCGGAACCACTCATTGGTGGATGCAACGTATTACCGCCGTCGCACTGATTCCTTTATCTTTTTGGTTAATCTACTTCCTAGGTTTGAGCTTGACCGTTCCCTATCAACAAACCGTGGACTGGCTGACATCTCCTATCAATAGTGTCTGCATCGTGGCGTGGATCATTGCCGTTTTCTACCATGCTGCCTTGGGATTGCAAGTGGTGATTGAAGATTATGTCGCCGCCGAAGGCCCCAAGATAATCTCAATTTGGGCGGCTAACCTGGCATTTTTGTTTTTAGCGATTGCGGCTTTGCTAGCCGTATTTCGCGTTGTATCGATAGGGTAACTCATGGCCGCAGATTATAAAATTATTGAACATACTTACGATGTTGTTGTGGTTGGCGCAGGCGGTGCAGGGCTTCGCGCTACTTTAGGCATGGCGGAAAAAGGTCTAAAAACCGCCTGCATCACCAAAGTATTCCCCACTCGCAGCCATACCGTTGCCGCGCAAGGCGGCATCAGCGCGGCGCTGGGCAATATGGGCGAAGACGACTGGCGCTTTCACATGTACGACACGGTCAAAGGTTCCGATTGGCTGGGCGATCAGGATGCGATTGAATACATGTGCCGTGAAGCCATCCCAGCGGTGATCGAACTGGAACATTACGGCGTCCCGTTTTCGCGTACCGCCGACGGCAAAATTTATCAGCGAGCATTCGGCGGCATGACTACGCATTTCGGCAAAGGCCAGGCGCAACGCACTTGCGCAGCGGCAGACAAGACCGGTCATGCGATTTTGCATACCTTGTATCAGCAGTCGTTAAAACATAAGGCCGAATTCTTCGTTGAATACATCGCGCTGGATTTAATTATGGAAGACGGCGAATGCCGAGGCATTCTGGCATGGTGTTTGGATGACGGCTCGTTGCATTTATTTAAGTCGCAAATGACTGTGTTGGCGACCGGCGGTTACGGGCGCACCTTTTTTTCCTGTACCTCGGCGCACACCGTGACCGGCGACGGCAACGCAATGGCGTTACGCGCAGGTTTGCCGTTACAGGATATGGAGTTCATCCAGTTTCATCCGACCGGCATCTACGGCGCAGGCTGCTTGATTACCGAAGGCGTCAGAGGCGAGGGCGGTTACCTGACAAACTCCGAAGGCGAGCGCTTCATGGAACGCTATGCGCCATCGGCAAAAGACCTCGCCTCACGCGATGTTGTTAGCCGCGCGATGACCATTGAAATCGAAGAAGGCCGGGGTGTGGGGCCGCTGAAAGATCATCTTTATCTGCATATCGAACATCTTGATCCGGCCATTATCCACGAACGTTTGCCTGGCATATCCGAAACTTCCCGAATTTTTGCCAACGTCGATGTGAGCAAACAGCCGATTCCGGTGCTGCCGACCGTGCATTACAACATGGGCGGCATTCCGACCAATTACAAAGCCGAAGTCGTGACCTTGAAAGACGGCGATCCCGATGCCGTGGTGCCGGGCTTGATGGCAATCGGCGAGGCGGCCTGCGTATCCGTGCATGGCGCAAACCGCTTGGGTTCGAACTCGCTGCTCGATTTGGTGGTGTTTGGTCGTTCCGCCGCGATCCGCTGCGCGGAACTGATCAAACCGGGCTCAAGGCAAAAACCGTTGGCGAGTAATGCCTGCGACAAAGCCCTCGCCCGTTTCGATAAAATACGCAACGCCAATGGCAGTCGCTCGACTTCCGATATTCGTTTGGACATGCAAAAAGTCATGCAAGCCAAAGCGGCGGTGTTCAGAACCGGCGTCACGCTGTCCGAAGGCATCAACGCGATGGCGGAAGTCAGAAAAACCTTTGCTGATGTTAAAGTCGCCGATAAATCGTTGATCTGGAATACCGACTTGGTCGAAACGCTGGAGCTGGATAACTTGTTGAGCCAAGCTACCGTGGCGATCAACGCCGCAGGTAACCGCACCGAGAGCCGGGGCGGCCATGCACGGGAAGATTACCCGAAGCGGGATGATGAAAACTGGCTGAAGCACACCCTGACCTGGCTGGCTGATGACCAGGTTAAAATCGATTACCGACCGGTACACATGTACACCTTAACCGACGAAGTCGACGTAATTCCACCAAAAGAGAGGGTGTACTGATGGCTGAATTTACTCTGCCTAAAAACTCGGTTTTAATCGAGGGCAAAACCTTTAACGCGCCTGCCGGTGCAACCAATATTCGTCGCTTTGAAGTGTACCGTTGGGATCCCTCCTCCTCCGAAAACCCGCGCATCGATGCGTTCGAACTGGACATGGACAGCTGCGGCCCTATGGTGCTGGACGCAATCTTGAAAATCAAAAACGAAGTCGACAGCAGCTTAACCTTCCGGCGTTCCTGCCGCGAAGGCGTGTGCGGTTCTTGTGCAATGACCATCAACGGCAAAAACTCGCTGGCCTGCACCAAAGCCATCGATTCCTATTCCGGCACCATCAAAATTTATCCGTTGCCGCATATGCCAGTCGTAAAAGATTTGGTGGCGGACCTGACCCATTTTTATGCGCAATACGCCTCGATTAAACCGTGGATAGAAACCCAAACCCCAGCGCCTGCGGATTCCGAACGTCTGCAAAGCAAGAAAGACCGGGAAAAACTGGATGGCTTATACGACTGCGTACTGTGCGCCTGTTGTTCGACCAGTTGCCCCAGTTACTGGTGGAACAGCGAGCGTTACTTAGGGCCAGCGGTACTGCTGCAAGCCTACCGCTGGCTGGTCGACAGCCGCGACGAAAGCACCGGCGAACGGCTGGACGAACTGGAAGACCCGTTTAAATTGTATCGTTGCCATACCATTATGAATTGTACCGATACTTGCCCGAAAGGCTTGAATCCGGCCAAGGCGATTGCCGAAACCAAGAAAATGTTGGTGCAGAGAAAGTTGGGTTGATGAACGAGCTGGCCCGGTTAAAGTGGCAATGTCGGCGCGGGACTAAGGAGCTGGATTTTTTATTGAATCGTTATTTGGAAACGGGGTATTTGGCGGCGGATCGGGTGGAGAGGGAGTTGTTTGTTGAGTTGTTGGGGATGGAGGATGATGCGTTGGTTGGGGCTTTGATGGGAGAATTGGCAGTTGGGGAAATGAGGAATTTGGTTGGGAAGGTTAGGGCGTTTGCTGCGGATATGGTTTAGGATATACGGATTTTTTATACAATTGATGAACACAAAAAATCTAAAGAAACATTGTTTTCATCTATTAATTACGGCTTATTCAAAAACTGGATGGAATTTTTACAATGAATCTTGCACAACTTGAATCTGAAATCTTCTCCCTACCCATCCAGGATAGAGCTTTGTTGGCGAAGCGGCTTTTATTAAGCCTTGAAGAAATAACCGAGCCAGAATTTGACAGTTTGTGGGGTGTGGCATCCGCGCACCATGCTGCTGAATTTGATGTCGGTAGGGTGCAGTCCATCTCCGGCGAGGACGTGGCAAAAAAAGTACGTATGTTGCTACGGTGAATTATATACTTCGCCCGGCCACGGTTGCGGATTCCTAGCGGCTGATTTTATGCCGATAGCCGCGTTGCTGAAACAGTTTCATAGCTTGCTATGCGCCTGTTTCAGCGTCTTGCTATTGACAAAAATCAACTCGCTATCATTTCCTCACCCGTGGCCGGGCGAAGTATAGTTTCTACTCAAGGCAGATGCTGAATACATAGAAGCAGTTCGTTTTTATGAAGTTTAGTCGGCGCGTGACAGCCCTGCTGGCTCTTACGTTTTTGTTTTTCAATGGCAGTTGATGCCATCGCCTTTAATAAATCCTGCAAGGCGTTTATGAGTCGACTCCCTGTCAAGCAATCTGCTTGGATGCTTGAATGATGAGTTGCACGGCTAAAAAAAATCGTTTTAGCGGCCAGTCATTTAGCGTGTATATGTCGGGAGTAACATACTTTCCAATTCCTCTACCAGTACCGGTTTTCCGAACAAGTAACCTTGGAATACCGTGCAGCCCAGTGATTTTAACAGTTCATCCTGTTCGGAACTTTCTACGCCTTCAGCGATCACGTTTATCCCCATCAACTTACCCATAGTAAAAACACTGTGGACAATATAGGCATCATTACTATTCTCCTTGATGTCATTGACGAAACTTTTGTCGATTTTGATCTGGTCGAATGGTAGGCTTTTTAGATAATTGAGCGATGAGTAACCGGTGCCGAAAGCATCCATAGCAAGAAGTACGCCGATGGATTTGAGTTCGCGCATCCTTTCAATCGCGGTATCCATTTTTTTCAACACCATGCTTTCGGTCAGTTCCAGTTTAAGTTTAGCGGGTTCGATAGCGTATTGCAGGATAATCTTGCGCAGCTCATCGACAAAGTCGGGTTGGTAAAATTGCTTGGCGCTAATATTTACAGAGATGGTCAGGTTTTGAGTCAAGGGCTGGTTTTTCCATTCTCTGAGCTGGGCGCAGGCGGTATTTAGTACCCAGCGGTCAATTAGCAGGATGGTGTCCGATTCTTCAGCCAACGAAATAAATCGGATTGCCGGAATCAAGCCCAAATCAGGATGATTCCAGCGAATTAGCGCCTCAACTCCAATCAACTGATTTGCGTCATTAACTTGCGGTTGGTAGAAGAGTTTTAGTTGATCATTGCCGATGGACTGACGCAAGGCGGATTCAAACTTTACTCGTTGCTCCAATTCCTGCTGCATGGCCGTATCAAAAAACCGATAGGTGTTTTTGCCGCTTTTTTTTGCGACATACATCGCTGTATCCGCTTGAGCCAATATTGCATCGGCTGTGATAGTCGAGTCTTTGAACATTGCTATGCCGACACTGCTGGAGCAGTTGTGTACGACAGAGCTTAAAACATAAGGCTCAGCGAGGGACGAAACAATTTTTTCGGTGACCGTTTTTACTAAAATACCGGCATTGTCTGATGCGCTATCGAGATCTTCCAGCAGCACGATAAACTCATCGCCGCCTAATCGCGCAACGGTATCCGTTTCCCGTACACAGGCTTTTAACCTATGCGCAACTTCGATAAGCAGTTCATCGCCTACCCCGTGCCCTTGGGTATCGTTTAACAGCTTGAAATTGTCCAGGTCAAGAAATAGCAATGCGCCGTAAGTCCCTGTGCGCATAAGTACGGCGATAGCATGTTCCAGACGGTTAGTCAGCAGAAGCCGGTTAGCCAATCCGGTCAAGGTGTCGTAGAAGGCCAGGTATTTTATTTTTTCTTCGGAGGCCTTGCGCTCGGTTATGTCGGTGAAATTGGCCACATAATGGGTGGTGTCCCCTGCGTTATCGTGGACTGCTGTTATGGCCAGCCATTTTGGGTAGATATGTCCGTCTTTGTGACGATCCCATATCTCGCCTTCCCAAAGGCCGGTTCTGTGTAAGGAACTGCGCATAGCGCGATAAAAATCCTGGTTATGGCGTCCCGATTTAAGAATAGAAGGCTTATTGCCGACGACTTCTTCCTGAGTGTAGCCGGTGATTTGAGTAAATGCCCGGTTAACGCGCAAAATGATTTCATTGGCGTCGGTGATAATGATGCCTTCCTGGGTTTCGAAAGCGGTGGCCGCAATGCGAAGTTCTTGTTTGGCACGTTTGCGATTGGAAATGTCCTTGAAGAACGCAACAAAATATCCGCCATCTTCTTTGATGAAAGAAGCGTTGACTTCAACATCCCACACACTTCCATCTTTACGTCGATGCCGGGATTCAAACATATCCGTTCCCTGACGCATGAGCGTAAGTATATGTTTGGCAGTTTCTTCCTGGGTTTCTGACGCTTCTAAGTTGTTGATATGCATGCCGATCAGCTCTGTTTCAGAATATCCGGAAAGATGTGTGTATGCCGGATTGACCTCCAGTAGGCGGCCTTCTTTATTCACTTGCCAGAAACCTTCTCCGGTCGACTGAATGACAGAATGATATTTTCTGTGCCGCTCATGAAGCTCGGAAGTGCGTTTAACAACCTTTTCCTCCAAGTCAAGTTCGGACTTTTTTAACCTATTGAGGGAATTGCCCAGTTGTTCTGCCATACTATTGAACAGTTGTGCCAACTCGCCTATTTCCAGATAGCGCGCTGAGGAAACACGCTGGGAAAAATCTCCTTCAGATAAAGCTTTTGCCATGTCCGTCAGTGCGACGATGGGTTTAGACATGCTTCTGCCTATCATCAAGGCAACTAACCAGGCGGAACAGCTAAAAATGAAAGTGAAGGCTCCCAGTTCCAGCAGTAATCGTGTCAATGGCGCAAATGCTTCTGCCTGGTCGACATGTGCCATAATGCAGCCGCCGCCAATTTCAGGGACGAAGCGGAAGCCATGGATGATGGGAACTGCTCGGTAATCAAGATCGAGGGTTTTATTGCTTTCTTTATGCAGACAATGTTGTATCGGTACTGCTGAAATAGGTTTTGCAATCCCTTGCTGAGAAGGATAGCGCGGTTTAGTGACAAAGAATCCTTGGTTATCGGCTAAAAATACTTCCCCTGACTGCCCCAGTTCTGGCGAACCGACGAAAATCTCCTGTAATTTTTGCCCCGGATAGGTCGTTATCAGACTAAATCGCGTTTTCGAATCAACGGCAATCAGGGAAAATAAAGAGGCTCCGTTTATTTTGGAGGTTGATGTTGCCGCTATCTGGCCAGGAAGGAGCTGTCGGTCTATTTTATCGATCGGCACGGCATCGGTACCTACGGTAAGATCACTGTCAATTCCTGTATGAAAAGTGACGCCGACTGCTTGATTGATAGCGATAAATTGTTCCAGTTTCTCCCGGGCGCAAGCATTAATTCCCAAGTCGCTGAAGGGGCAAGCGGCAACCAAGCTATTCAGCAGGTTGGTTGCCCGCTCATGGTCATCGTGCAGCCGCATCTGTAAGCTTTTATATCGAACATCGGCTATGCGCTCTACATCGGCGATACGGCTTGTTTTAATATTGCCGAGCATGAACCAGTATGCCGTTGCACCTATCATGCCGATGGGCAATAAAATACACAGCAACAGCGCAACTGTTAAATGGGTTCTGATTGAACTCACTTTATCGCTTTCTTATTATGAGATTTAAACATACCCTGTCCTTATTATCGTTAAGTCTTGATACTTAATTTCACAATGCTATGTTATGTAATTGTGGCGTCTTGGCGCTATAAAAGTTTCGAATTGCCCTACTTGCAAGATTATGACCAAGCCGCCTCTTTTGCAACAGATGAATTCTCAATCAGTGGCATTTAACTTTGATGCGTAGGGGGGGTATGTATGAAAATTGAATCCGCCATTGATTGAAACCAGTGTTTCCAATTTAAATTGGAAGCTGTTTTTCACCGCGAAGACACGTAGAGAAATAAATTTTCGACCGTCGTAGCGAATAAAAAATGTATATGCAGGTAGATTCTTTAACTTGATAGCGCCTAAGTTAGTCACAAAACACATTCCCCTATTGAATTTAAGTGCGTAAATCGGGGGAAGTTTATAGCTGTATGAATGACTTGCGTTTGTGTCTTGGATCTTTAATTAGCGATCCTAATCAAGTCCACTTCCAGGTAAAGATGAAACTTCGGAAGCTTCGATCTCAGCCATGAATTGAATAACCCAGAGTTCGACGCGAGGTAGGCAGCCATTTAGGGAGGCCAGCTTTTCCGGGATAGCGAAAAAGTCGGGTTCATGAAGGTAAGGGTTTGCGATTCTGCCGACATCGATGGCATCGTGACTGAGATCAACTATCCGCCCCTCAATGATATTGTATTGATGTTCATAGTGGCCGCGTATCACCCCGCCGAAAATCCGGTTCATAAACAGGCTCCCGTATTTACACGATCCTGAAAGATCGGTTGGTGCGAGCGCACCCCGCTCGGCAACCTTCTCGCACCATTTTTTAAATACAAAGACTTTGGCTTGCGCGAATCGTTCGTAAGAATAGGTGATTTGCGCTTCCCGGTTTACAGCCCAATCTGTCATTACATAGGGTTTAACAACCCTCGTCATGACTGAACCTGACGCTTTCCTCGGCTGAACGTCCCAGCGCTTTAGCAAACCACGGCGGCGGCGCATCAAACACTTTCTGGAATTCTTTTAACTGATCCACCGCCTCGATAACATCGGGAATCTTGATCGGGTAAATATCGGCACGTATCACTTTAGCCGCCGCCGGGCCGCCAATAGATTGCACGAACATGACGTGGCAATCTTTAATCAAGTTGGCGCGAAACAGGTTTCTGTCGTCGCTGCTGTCGGCTTCTATAGTTGATCGTATATCAACCAGCCGGTAATCGCTCTGCGACAACTGATAAACCAGAAAACGGATGCAGGAACCGAAATGCCCGTTAACCAACGCGCCGCTGTTCGAACCGATGGCGACGCGGATGGAATCGGGCATGTCGCCGTCTTTATACGGCATGATTTCAGGCAGGTCTTCATCTTCGGCCTCGTCTCCCCACAGATAACGCACCGCCAGTTTGATATTGGCTAGACCGATGCCGATGTCTTCGCCGTCTTCTTCGCCATCCAGGCTGCCTAAGCCGGTTTTAAGATTAGTGACGGTGACGGATTTCAGTTTTTCATCATCCAGCGGCGAGCCGACGCGCTCATGCAGTATTTCCAGTAGTCTGGGTACGTCGATACCCGGCAGGATGCGAGATGCCAAGGCAATGCGTAAGGCGAGTTCACGGGGTAATGCTTCCATTTCAATCTCCTGATTTAACAAGTTTGGATGAGTTTGAGTATTTTTCGGGTGGAGGATAAATCCAACGCAGTAAAGTCGTCGTGCGTCTTAAGTGCTGGGTCTGCGTAAGCGGCCAATAATTGTTCGACAACCTTTTCTCTGCCGCTGGATGCAGCAAAAATTAAAGCCGTCGCACCGGAGGCGGGGTTTTGGTAATTAATGTCGATTCCTGCATCAAGCAGGGCATTGATACAGTCATTATTTTCAGCATAACAAGCAGCCCATAATGCGTTATTGCCATATTGATCAAGAATATGGAGTTCTGCATTCTGGTCGATTAAAAAGCGCACCACATCGGTGCGACCTTGCTGACTAGCCAAAATCAAGGGATAAATGCCGTCATTGTTCTTCAAAATCGGTTGGGCTACAGAAAAATAATTGTTTTGTAGCCAATCCCGTATTTCTGGTGTCATTAGGCTTCCTTCCGGCTTTCTTTCCAGCTGGAATATCCGCCTTCCAGACTGTAAACATCTTTGAATCCGAAGTCGCTGAAAAACTCGGCAAGATGTTCGCTGGCGTGGCCGTAATAACAATAAATCAACAAACTTCGCTGTTTATCGCCTCGTTTGACTAATGAGTCTTTTAAGCCTTCATGAACGTGCAGGGCGCCTTCCAAATGGCCGGCTTTATAGTCTTTTACATCCCTACAGTCCAGGATCATAGGGCTGGATTTTTCAATAAGATTTTTAGAATCGGCAATGGAGATTGTTTGGTATTTCATAGTCGTATCAATGGTTCGGATTGTAGTAAAGCCAACAATAAAATAGATTTTGTGACTATATGATTTAGGTGTCAGACATTTATCTGCTCTATTTCTGGGTATTAAGGTTTAAACGGGTGCTATATAAAATACCAAGCAAATTATTGGCCAAAATCTTGGATGGCTTGTAATTACTGGTGTTGATGGGGGTATCAGGCAAAAAAAAGCGCCCTAGTCGAGAAAATAGGACGCCGAAGGTACAACGCTCAGGATAATAGGTCTAATGAAAAGCTGTTACGGTTAAAAATTAATAAGCATTATTGATGCCAATTTGTGAGTTATTTTATCGGTGGTTTCATTATTGGAAATCACCTGAATTGACCTGCACATCCATGCTGTTCAAGGTGCATCCCAGGCCGAATTGATGATAAATTGACACATCGGCTGCGTCGCGTCCGCTGGCAATAACAACCCGGCCTCCACGCAAATGGTTTTGGGTAGGATCGAAAACATACCATCGGCCGCCGATATACGCTTCGAACCAAGCGTGCAAGTCCATAGGTTCCAGCTGATACAAATACCCTACCATCAGCCGTGCAGGTATGCTGATGCTGCGGCATAATGCGATAGCCAGTTGCGCAAGGTCTCTGCATACGCCATAGCCGCGATGATGTACTTCAACCGCCGATACCGGAGAGTCGCTGGAGCCGGGAATGTATTGTATGGAACGCTGAACCCAGTCAACAATTTTGCCGACCTGATCGTAACCCGGCAGGGCATCGGTTACGATTTCTCTGGCCAAGTCACCGAAGCGGTCCGATTCGCAATAGCGGCTCGGTAACAGATAAGGCAGGACAGGTTCAGGGAGATTCTGGATTTCAATAAAATGCGCCCCCGGTGCACTGTCTATAGTTTCAGCGGTTATGACCTCGAATGAAGTATGAATAAAGAAACTTCCGGGCGGTGCAACCAGACGTTGGCAAAAATTGCCGTAGCTGTCTGTGCTTTCTGTTATCTGTACGTTGGGGGTAACGCTATAACTGGAGCCGCTAACCCATTGCCGTGCGTCGCTAAAAGGCCGCAACATTAAAATTAACGCAGTCGCTTCGTCTACCTGGAAAGCAAGATCGCTGCTGACCCGTAATTTCATGGCAGACACCCGGGGATTGTTATGATGAGTAGTGTGTTTAATGGCATCAAAGTCCCAGCCATTGAATTTGTTCATACGCATGTTTAAGCCAAATTTTAACGCGTTGCCGTTCCATTAAGCTCAAAGCGTTTTGGTTTTCAGTGTCTTTGTGCTTTGCCGCCCAAAAACTGGAGCTGTTGCCGTCAATCTTGGTCATGACCGGAGCGTGCAGCCGCTTTAATGTGATCGATCGGGCATTCAGCGTCAATGCCTTGTCTTTAACGCCTGACGTTTCTAAAATAGAAAAGTTGTCATCGCGAAGCTGGTTTTGCACCAGTATATAATTCAAGCGCGATTCGTATTGGTCGAGCAGTTTGGCAAGCAAGTCTACACAGTCTTTACCTGAATCCATCACATTCCAGTAGTACAGGGTAATTCCCAGTTCTTCCGCCAATTCCAGTACCCCCGACTCATTGATCCATTTCGTCAGCGGGTAATGGGTTTGCGCTGCGAGATCGACCAAAATGCATTGTTCGGGGTTTGCCAAGGCGGTTTCCATCATTGCGTCAAGACTTTGGTAATCGTCAATGACGGTAGGGGCTGCATAGTCGGTGTAAAAACGTAACAAAGCGCCATGAGAACGGTCTGTGTCAAACCCGGTAAACGGTATTTCATTGTCGATCAAGTATTGGGCCAGCACACGGGCGACAACCGATTTGCCTACGCCGCCTTTTTCGCCGCCGATAAAATGAATGCTGCTCATGGTTTTTTTCCTTTAAGTAGTTGTTATGCGATAGCTAAGAAAATTTCCGGTATGACTTGCAAAACAGCAGTTGATAATCGATTCAACCAAGCAATAATCGAACCATAATGTCGTTTAGCTTAAACAGCGAATTGAACGAGCCTTTCAGCGAGGACTGATAGTACTCAGGAAACATGCATATTGCGGCTACCAATTTAAGACGGGACAAGTTACTAGGCTTAACCGTTCGGCCTGAGCTTGTCGAAGGGTGGACGGTTAAGCCGATCATGGTTCGACAAGCTCACCACGAACGGCTTAACCTCAGGCTGTCCCGGCTTAAGTTGGTAGCCCATATTGCACATCTGTACAGCGCTCAATAAAATTACGGACTTTATTAGTGCAAAAAACAAATTTACAGATCAATGTTGGTGCGCGTGAGGCGAAGACAAACAGACCTGTTTAGCTTCTTGATTTATCCCGTTTCTGCGCCAGGCATTATCGATCCGTCGATTAATTGATAACACTATGAACGTAATGCTCTTTTTCCCGGCAGGTTAAAAAATCCAGCAACTATTGTTCGATATAAGTTATGGTGTGTTAATTGCTTAAGCTTATTGATAGGGGTTTATAATCTCGACCCGATTGTCTACTCCGAAAGTCTATTTATAAAATGACCTATTAACTGAACATGAAACCGACTCAACAGGACAAATTAGACGCTTATTTTCAGCAGGTGGAAACCATTATTCTGAGCCGACAGGACTGGATGACAGGTTTATTGCCAGCCAGTACCGCCGTCAACGCACACGGCAATTATACCGATGCCTGGGTAAGAGATAATGTGTACAGCATACTCGCGGCATGGGGGTTGGCACTGGCTTATCGGCGTGTTGAAGATGACCGCGATGAAAAAAACAGCGGACGTGCTTATCTGCTGGAGCAAAGTACCGTCAAATTGATGCGCGGTCTGCTGACGGCGATGATGCGGCAGGCATCTAAAGTCGAAAAGTTCAAGCATACCCAAAATCCTCTTGATGCCTTGCATGCCAAATACGATACAAAAACCGGCGATGTGGTGGTGGGCGATCATGAATGGGGGCACCTGCAACTGGATGCCACGTCCCTGTTTCTGTTAATGCTGGCACAAATGACCGCATCGGGCTTACGCATTGTTTTTACCATAGATGAAGTTAATTTTGTGCAAAATCTGATTCACTATATCAGTCGGACTTACCGCACACCTGATTACGGTATCTGGGAGCGCGGCCACAAAATCAATCACGGCATCGCCGAGCTGAATGCCAGTTCAATCGGTATGGCCAAAGCGGCTCTGGAAGCGCTGTCCGGCTTTAATCTATTTGGTAAGGATGGCGGACAAGCGTCGGTTGTTCATGTGATCAGTGACGACATCGCCCGGACACGGATTACGCTGGAGTCGTTATTGCCTAGAGAATCGATTTCAAAAGAAGCCGATTCAGCCGTGCTCGGCATCACCGGATTCCCGGCATTTGCAGTAGACGATAAGATAATCAGGGCTAAAACCGAAGCGATTATTTGCCAAAAACTGGAAGGTCGATACGGTTGCAAACGTTTTTTGTTGGACGGTCACCAAACCGCCATAGAAGATAACCAACGTCTCCATTACGATCCGCAAGAACTCAAACAATTCATCGATATTGAATGCGAATGGCCGTTGTTTTTTACCTATTTATTGCTTAACAACCTATTCACAGGCGATCACGAAGCCGCCAATCATTATCGGACTAAGTTGGAAAGCTTGCTGGTCGAACAGGACGGTCAGCAATTATTGCCGGAACTGTATATTGTTCCGATAGACTCGATTGCTGCGGAAAAAGAGAATCCGCACAGTCAGCATCGTGTTCCGAATGAAAACATTCCCCTGGTTTGGGCACAAAGCCTTTTTATGCTGGGCAGTCTTATTCAGGATGGTTTGCTTTGCTGCGACGACATAGACCCCTTAGGCCGACACAAAGTGGTTAAACAAAACCCGAATTGCGAACTGCAAGTCCAGTTGCTTGCTCAGGACGAAGCCGTGCAAAACAGCTTGAGGCAATACGGAATTTATACGCAAACATTGGCTGAACTGGCTCCTATTCAGATTAGAGAAGCCAGTGAGCTTGCCGAAGCGTACACCCATGTAGGCAGAAACGATCGAATCGGCTTAACGGGCAGACCTATGCGGCAGTTGCGAAGTATGGCGACATCCAAACTGTATGTGTTGGCAGGAGAAAAACTGCTTTTTTTACCGCAATGCCTCAATCAAAAAGGTTTTTATCTTGCGATGGACAATCGTTTGCTTATTCAGCGTTTACGGCTGGAATTAGCCTATATCCATAAACATTGGGATAGACCGGGTAATCCGTTGGTTATTATGACCATAAAACAAAATATGTTGGGTAGTCATAATCGTGGCATTCTCATTGAGTTTATTAACGAATTGCAACTAGGCTTTAGCCAAAGCATTTCTTTGCAACTTGGAACGCTTTTAGATTTTGAAGACACCTCAAGTTACGAAATAATCAATTACCTGCATGATTTTGAATTTTCTAAAGCCTCATGGCAGGAGGCTGAACGTCCCTTTTCTCAAGTACTGCCGATAGATACCGGGCCATCAGCGCCTTTGGATAAGCATACCTTGAAGGAATGGGAAATCAGCACGGATGAACTGCTTATCGAGCAGCTGAAAAACAACACTCGTCTTTACGCGCAGCTTGAAATATTAACTTTATTAAGCCAGCGTCATGGTCTGGATTACGATACCGGATTAAGCGGGCTGGATGGTGCTGCCGGTTATGTGCGTGACTTATTGGAAGAGGTTTATGAAAGAGCCGGCGATCAACATACCTGGGCTATTGTTAGACGTTGTGCCGGTTTATTGGGAAAATACGATATAAATCTGGAACAGGCGGCAACCGAGATACTGACGCGGCAACATGCACTCACATTGGGGCGGGCGTATAGCGGCAGGGCAACCTTGACTCGCCCTGCCGATTCATCGGTAATATTGCAAACCATCCGCGCCTACAATAATAGCGATGCCAGCGAACATATCATTATTCAGGAATTAATCATTTATTTGGGCATGTTGATCAAGTCAATCCCAGAGTTGTTTGTCGATATGCACACGGTGCGCGTGGGTCATATCTTACAGCTGCTTATCGTCAGACAAAAGCGCAAATCAGGATGCAAAACATTAGATCAGGCTTTTAACGAAATCCTGTCTTTGCCGCCGTATCAATTGTCCAAAAAACTAAAGGACATGCTAAAAGACTATAACAATACCGAAGATCAATTAGGTTTGGCAGAAACGCTACGCTATGAAGGGGCCTTGTGCGAGGCCAGTTGTCGCGAGTTAACCCGCGAGCGTTTCTCAAGTAACGTCGATATAAAAAATCGAATAGAAACCGATTGGTATCAGTGGCGAGAACAGCAAGGGAGTGTCGGCAGGGAAAATGATGCTTTTTTCGCCAGTGTCTGGAATATCCTGCATCATTGCAAAGGCTTGGTAATCGGTGACAAACTCAATAGTAAAAATAGGCTGGATAGCGAGGACACCCTGTCTCAAATGACCGCAGGCGAGCAAAGTTTCAAACTGTACGTCAATCATTTGCTGAATAAAATTCAGGCCCCGGTTTATCGGCAGTTAACGGTGGAAGCACTGAAAGCCATGGCATCGATTTTTCGTGAAAGTCCATCTTTGCACATTGACGACACCTTGTTAACGGACATTGTTATTGGGCATGCAGTAAAAATCAACTGGTTGCGCTCTCATCCTGAAAGTAAAGAAAATTACGACGAATACGTGTCATTGGCGTGGCAGGCTTTTTATCAACTACCTCCGCTCCAGGTTGCCAATGGCATTCTCGATGCTTTAATACATCTGCGTAACAAAGAGTCGCAGTTAGAGCCTGAAGAAGCCAGAGTTTAAAAGAACTTGGCTAACCACGGATTTGCACAGACAAGAGCCGGTAGACATTATGTTGTGAGATTTTAGCGCTTCATTCCAAAGGGTGCTGGAAAGAGCAGATGCTTCCGTTTGAACGAGTTTAGGCAAGACATGCCGAATTGCCGGGATTCTCTCGGCAACTCTCCCATTGTGCAGGGTCAAGCAATGGTTTTAAGGAATGAGCATGGAATAACTTAGGCAAGTTGCCAATAGTCGGAGTGCAGGCTTCGCCTGCATACGCAAGCAAAGCTTGCACTCGTGCCGCACGAAGTTGTCCACCTTATTTCATGCTCGTTCCTAAGTAAATGCATAAGACAAGAATTCCGAAGTTCTGCCTGACTCATTCAACGTTAGTGTTGATTGCACTTATATGCCGAAGCCAAGTCTGGATCAAACACTTGCGTGGTATTTCCAAATCCCCGGCTTTTTAGCCTCTTGTTTTTTTACGGTTCTATTTTTGTTGATTCAGAGTCCTTCCTTTTGTCATGTGTTACGTAAGCATTGAATTACGTATAATTACTTAAAAATCAATAGCATATTTGTCATTATTTTGGTAAGGTATTTGTGGTGGCGGCAATCAATTGGGCCGGGGGTTAATCAATTTTCTGCCTTGAAGAAATAGGGATTCAAGTTCAATTTTTTAAATGAAGAAATACACTATGCAAGAACCGGTTTAACAGTAGCCGTTAATAAAAAATAAGGGGGGAAATTCATGTTGATACCGTTTGCCGTCATTTTTTTAAAATAGCGTAAAGAACCAAAAGGGATTAACAGGGGAGGAAATGTTTAATAAGCTTGAGGGAGTTTGTGGGAGTTCATGACCACCTCCGGTCTTGATAAAGGGCTTCGACTGTTGATCACTGATGCTTGAATTAAGGGCAATACCGCCCTACGTTTGACGGAGGGATTTAGACGTTTAGTGACTTATAAACCGCCTATTCTTCGTCACAACGATCCACTTGCGGGGACTCTGCCCCCCAGACTCCGTCAATGGCTCGATAACCACGCTATTCACCTATGCGAGGATGTGTGCTCGTCCAAGGTGCTAAGCCGTAAAGAACAGGCGCAGACATGGATAAAATTGTCCACGGCGTGAGCCGTTATCGATCGTATTACGATGGCTCCAGGGCGGCGTAACCATTTCTGGAGGGGAGCCGACTATACATGGCATTTATCCCGGCGCCTCTGAAAAGACTGAAAGAGGAAGGAATGCATACGCTATTGCAATCAGCAGGTTTTTTTACCTAGTACTCAGTCAAGCTTATCTTGACGGGTAAAAGTAAATCCGTTCGTCCTGAGCCTGTCGAAGCCTGTCATGAGCTTGTCGAATGGGATGAGCGGATTTACGCTGAGTTAAACCTTTTACACGACATATCAATATTGACTGAGTACTAGAGACTTTGAATCGTTGGTTTTGCCATATCTTGATACCATATCATTTCGATATAAAGCGCATCGGTTCTACAAAACGCCGACAGATTGTGGCGTGAAAAACGAGCGCACTCTGTAAAATTTTATTGCCTTGCACAACAAAATTTGAAGCGGGGAATTGAGATTTCTTTTGAGTCATAGCGGAAAGAATGAGATCTGGGCAACTGAATCTGAACGTTTAAAGACGATATGAAAGGCCTTGATAGCAGGCGAATAAACAAACGACAATGTCTTGTCTACGACGTTTTAGTAACAAAGAAATTAATACCGGATGTTGATTTTGAAAATAAATCTTATAAAAAAGTCAAAATTTGCCTGATAGTTTTGTTTGGTTATTGATACCGGCAGGCTAATGAATACCCCTATGTTTTTCGGAGATTTAAAAAATGTCACATTATTCTGATTTTGATTTGGTTGTTCTTGATGAAACCGAAATACCTGCTTATTTTGGCAAAAAAGTAGCGGCTATTTTATTGGGTGAAGATATAAATTCAATTTCACTACCTAGTGAAAAAACTAGCGCATTAAAACGTAAGATGCACGGAAGCACCAGAAACGATTCTTTTAAATGGCGAATGGCTGAGTTGTTAAAACTGGCTTCAATCGAGTCTTTACAGTTTATTGCAGAAACAGCCTGCACTCACTTGGTACTCAACAGGGAATATGATGAAATCATCGAAGACGCAACGCATATGAAGATCGAAGAAAAGGAAGAGGACAAAGAGGATAATGAGTTTGCGGCACACCAATACACAGTGATAAAACCGGAAAAATGCGACACGTTAATTGCTGATATTGAAAAGCTGTTTTCATGGTGTGGCGATAACGTATCCCCTGCGAGTAATGTCATGGAATATGATGACGGTGATGTGGAAACCGCTATAAAGAGCGCAATGGTGTGTGAAGACCTGAATAGGGAAGCGCATTATGGTGAAGATGGCGATAGTGCAGAGTTTTTATTCTGCGCCCTTAAATCAATTCAAAAGTTATTGAAATATGCAAAGTTAAATAATTTGTTCGCTGTATACGAAAATGAGAATTACCCGGGAATGTGTAGCCTGAAAAAACATATGCCTCATATTATTGTGGATTGAAATTAAGCCTCTTGAAAGACGCGAAATCGTCGCCTGAACTTTTTCGTATTTTGCACTGCTTTGAGTAACAAACAAGGAAAAAAACATGAGCTATGTTTTACAAATCTGGGAAAATCCGGCGAATACGTCCTTACCTACCAGCATTGATGCTGCCTTACAAATTCTTGAGAGCATACAAGGCCGTCGGTTTGATGAATTTAGCCTGAAATTTATCATTTTAGCCGAACGGCTTAAACAAAGTTATCCAGACCTTAACTCAATTTCTCTGGATGATATAAATGAAAATGACGGTTTTGAGCCTTTTGAAGTAGCTTGGACTGATTCGTCTTTGACGGGTAAAACTTATAATGCGATTTATGGTTTAGGGCTTAATATGAGCGACTTGCTTGACGATGTGCGTCCCGTGGTAATGCAGGAAGCTACTGCGTTAGGGCTTTGTGTGATGGATGCGCAGGCAGGGGAAGTTTATTTGCCCTATGGTAAGGTGCTAAGGGGGTCTTATGGAGCTAAGCCGGTTTCAGTGTCCGTAAAATCGCAGACAAAAGAATATAAAGAACCGCCCAAGAATAATGAACTGCTGGCCGTTGCTTTTGAACGACTGGCCCCGCTCATGACAGAACATGGCTACAAGGCTTACAAAGGCAAGCGTCTATTCAAACGTATATTTGCAGAGGGCTGGTGTGAAATGGAGCTTTGGGTGCCGGCGAATATGTGGCCCCTTCATGCCGAGCTGGAGATACTCTTTAGCCTGCGCAGTCATCCAATTTCAGATTTAGTCTGTGAAATTGCTTACCCTGATATGACGCCGGAAAACATAGCGGAGCAATCCACGCTATTGGTGCATTCGCGTACATGGCTTGAAAATAACGATGAAATTGGGGCGATTTACGGAACCTACTGTGTAAAGCACTATAAGCAAATTGATAAGGTTATTAAACATCTGACCAAGAAATTACAAACGTATCTATTGCCCACTCTGGCGAAATGCCAAACGGTTGCAGAGTTTGAATATTATCTAAACCGCCCGAGAGATGCCGACACCCTTTTTACCCCATTTGAAGGGGGGAATAACCAGATTGTTGCCGCTTATATGGTAGGAAATTCGATTTTGGAAACCTTATGCGAGCAGTTTTCTGCTGATGCGAAAAAAAATAACCGTCCCCGAACCTTAAAGTGCATCGACTATGTACGTAGCCACCCGCGTCCCACAACAATCAGTGAGTAACAAAAGTGACAATACGAATACACCTAGATTTTGTATTACCTCATTCTGATTATTAATTTATTTTATTCGAGAGACCCCCAATGGAAATTTTTCATCATGCCGGCCTTTCGCAAAAGCGTTGGGGTGGGCAAGTCCATGATTATTTAGAAATTCATCGGCTCATCGACAGCACCAAGGTGTTGTGTAGCGATAACCGTCATCGTATTTTTCATACCCACTGGGCGGTAAAAGAAGTGGTGATTCCGATATTTGGCGAAGTTTTTACCAATCAGGATGGACGTAGCGTTGATGTAAAAGCATTATGCGAAAAAGATCATTTGTTAGTGGATTATCACCATCGTTTCATTCCCACTTTGGCGGATTTTGTTAATGCCATGGAGGATATTCCAATGTCTGGTTTGGCTAAACGGCTGGAAAAGTTTCATGCCGAATTTGTGAAAGATTCCGAATTTTCATCATGTCTTTTATCACCGCTGGCGGTAACAGGAAAATTAAAATCCTTGCTGATAACTCACAACAGTTGGTTTATTAATCATATTTTGCCAAAACTGGGCGATGCTAAACCGTTATGGGTCGATTTTGATATTGCACCTGCCTTATTTTTTGATGCCATGCGCTTTGAATTATGGATGGATAATGGTTTTGAAGTGCCGACCAGCGCGGAGCATTTGGTCAATATACAAGCGTCCTATAGCGCAAAATCCCATTGATTTTTTCTTGAAATACGCTGGATGATTTTTATGAGTAGTACCACATACACCTTGGGTACCTTTTCCATTGCTGGTAACGATGGATATACAAAAAACAACGCCTGTGCCGAGGAGAAGTTGGGGTGTTTTGTTACTGGTACTTTACTCCCATTTGATTCAAAAATCGTATACGATTAAGCTAGCGAAACCGTAAAGCGAAGGAGGGGAAAATGATCCGCAGGATACGCCTTCAACGTCTAGCGCCCCAAGACCGTGAGGCGTGGCAAAAACAGTATTATGGTCACCAAAAACATTGGCAACGCAGACGGCTATTAGCCCTCAAAGCGATTTGGGACGGACAGAGCTTGGCGGAGGTCTGCCGCCAGCAAAAAGTTCGCCGGCAAACATTGACACATTGGCTCGACAGCTATTTACACGGCGGTTTTGACGCGCTGCTCACGCGGATGCCAGTCCATAGGGCGCAGCTTTTGTCCGTGCAACGACAACGCCTATTGCGCTATATCATGCTCTATAAAACGCCAGCCGATTATGGCATAGACAGCTACCAATGGACGGCTGGGCATGTCAGTATGGTTGTTGAACAAAAATGGCACATCAAAGTAGGTTGCTCGCGCCTGTACCAATTGTTCGACCAATGGGGCTTGTCGCTACCGGTAAGTGTCAAGATAACTGTCGCGAAAAGTTATCAAACTTAATGAACAGTGTTAGCTGAATTGTCAGTCGAGATACTGTTCGGTTTATCAGGGTTTAAGCAGACAACCGCCTGCCAATCCCAATTCCGGGTGTCCTTGCTCCAGCGTGCCGGATTTTTTGCCTTTGCGGCCTTATAAACGGCTTCGCGCTGAAGCAAAATTGATCGATCTTCGCCATCATGACGTTGCGCAGGCGTAACAAATTGAATGCCGCTATGGCGATGCTCATGGTTGTACCAATACACGAAGTCAGCCACCCAAGCTCTTGCCACCGTTAAGTCTGCAAATGGTTGAGGTGTACCCGAATGGGGGCCGTATTTGAGCGTCTTGAACAGCGATTCCGAATACGGGTTGTCATTGCTGACGCTAGGCCGACTGCGCGATGGCGCCACACCAAGCTTCTGTAAAGTTGACAACATAGTAGCACCTTTCATCGGGCTGCCGTTGTCTGAATGCAGCACCAGTTGCCCATGAGGAACACCTTCTCGCTGACAAATATCCATCATGACATCGGCCGCCTGACTGCTGCTTTCCTCACGGTAGGACCTGCCAGCCGACTATTTTGCGGCTGAAAATATCCATAAACAGGTAGAGATAAAAGAACTGCCCTTTAACCAGCGTTGCCAAGTAGGTAATATCCCAGCTATAAACCTGATTGGGTGCGCTGGCTGTTAACGCTTTCGGCTTGCTACAAGGGTTTGCCGCACGGCTGGCATGACGATGGCTAAGCTGGTTCTGTTCCCTTAAAACGCGGTAGAAACTGGATTCGGAAGCAATATAGTCGCCACGCTCTGCCAGCATCGGCACGATCTGGTGGGGTGTCCTATTTTTAAATTCTTCGGAATTGGCCAGTGCCAGTATGGCGATCCGTTCTTCATCGCTCAATTTGCTTGTCGGCGTGAACTGGCGTTGCGTACGACCATCGGGCTTTAAGGTCTCCGGTTGTCGCCAGCGCTGCAAAGTGCGCAATCGTAGCCCTATTATGTTAGCCGCTTTAGTCTTGCGCGCACCTTGGTTAACGGCTTCATCAAAATAATTCAGCAATTGTTGGCGTTCTGTGAGAGCAACCATCATGCCTTTTCCTCCCAGAACGCTTGGCACTTTTTTTGTAGCACCAGTAAGGCTGCGGTTTCTGCTAGGGCTTTCTCTTTACGGTTGAGTTCCTTTTTGACTTGGTTGAGCTCTGTTCGTAATGACTTATCCGTTGTCGGGCCTGAGCTTGAACTGCCGGTAATGAAGCCTTGCTTCCAGGCATCAAGATGATGAGAAAAAATGCCTTGTTCGCGGCAAAAGGCATTCAAGGGTTCGCCTTCTAAACCGGCGCTTTTCATCAGCGCTTCGAAGCGTTGTTTTGTCGTCCAATCGGCTGGACGCTGGGGATCTGAGGTAGGGTTCATGGTAGGTTTGGATTTCCGTAACCACTCTTTAAGTGTGAATAGGTTTATGTTGAGTTCGTCTGCAATGCTCTGTATCGTTTTGTCGCCGCGTTGCAAGGTTTTTTCTATCGCTTGGTCTTTGAATTCCGGGCTATATCGAGTTGCCATTTTGGTTGCCTCTTGTTTTGGTTTAGGCGACAACTATCCTGACACAGAGGG
>JADHTX010000016.1 GCA_016784875.1 Methylobacter sp. | reverse complement strand
GTCGCTAATGGTATAGAAACTATCGTTCAACCCCATGAAATTGTCGATGTCCCGGGGGCGTTGCCGCTCAAAGTAAGCCAAGGTCGAATTGAATTTCGTCATGTATGTTTTGGCTATGAGCCGGATCAACCCGTATTCGACGGTTTGAATGTGGTCATCGAACCGGGACAGCGGGTCGGATTGGTCGGCTTTTCCGGTTCCGGTAAATCGACTTTTGTTAGTCTAATGTTGCGCAATTATCAGCCTCAAAACGGGGAAATTCTGATCGATGGCAGGGATATTCAGCAGGTCTTGCAAGATTCGTTGCACGAACAGGTGAGCCTGATACCGCAAGACCCCAGCTTGTTCCATCGCAGCCTGAAAGAAAATATCGCTTACGGTCGCTTGGAAGCGGACGATACGGCCATAGAAGAGGCGGCACGGATGGCGCATGCCGATGAATTTATCAAGATAATGCCCGAAGGCTATGACGCATTGGTCGGTGAACGCGGAGTGAAATTATCCGGCGGTCAGCGTCAACGGATTGCGATTGCTCGGGTGATGTTAAAGGATGCGCCGATTTTGATTTTGGATGAAGCGACATCGAGCTTGGATTCTATCACCGAGAAAACTATTCAGGAAAACCTGGATCGGGTAATGGGCCGCAAAACCGTCATTGCCATTGCGCACCGCATGTCTACGATTGCGCATTTGGACCGGATTTTGGTGTTCGACCAGGGACGCATCGTCGAAGATGGCGGACATGATCAACTGTTGGCGCAGCAAGGCGTTTATTATCGTTTGTGGACGATGCAGGCAGGCGGCTTCTTGCCGGAAGAGGACATGAAAGAGCAAGCAACACCGGAACAGACCAAAAAGCCGCTTAAAAAACACTAAACTTGTTGCGTTAATCGCCGTTCTTATACGCTGAGTCGATACCGGCATATATCCCCTGAATGGCCCATAGCAAAATCTGCGGCCATTTTCGTTGTTAAGGCCGCATTTGAGTTATCGGGTTACTGAATGCCTGAGTTTAATGTAAACAATCGCATCTCCATTTGAAAAAGAGAGATTGAGGGGGGATTTATCTAATCACTTCTCCCCTAACCCCTATTTTTCAAAGAAGGGGAGTTTAATTTTGATGTGGGCGAGTAACTCGAAAGGAAAGTTGACAGACCCCGGACATTAGGTTTAAATTTAATCACACTTGTCCAATCCCGGAGACATTCATGCGTAAGCTTCCGATTTTATTCATTTTATTTATAATCTCTTACTTTCCGTTATCAACTTTAGCGCAAGTCGATTGTAACAACCTGCCTCATTGGGTTACGTTAAATAACAATATTCGTTTCAATCAAGCTCATGTATTCTGCGGCGAATATAGTAATAATAAACCTAAAGGGTTTCATTCTCGTCCCGGGGGCGTTAACCCATCTACGGTTGCCGACTTTACCATTCAGGATCGGGCTAATGCCGCAGGTATTTATACCGGAAAATGGGGGCATACAGGGCATGCAAGCCAAACCAAGTTTTCTTCAATGTACCCTGATGCGTGCACTCAATCTCAGGTTTTAAATTCAATTTCTTATGCGTCTTCACACCCTGTAAGCTGCCCTTCCGGCGCTCCGTCTTGGGTTCAATGCGGTAACAATCGCCCCGATCCTCTCAATGACGATACGGGGGATTATTGCGATAAGCAGGAACATTTGTTTATTATTGGCTACGCACCGCCCAGAAATAATGAGATTAACACTGCCTTTCCTTTGCGCTAATGAATTCTGAACCTTTCATCTGGCCGGGTCGTCGTGAGGGCGATCCGGCTCACGACCTAATTCATGCCTATCTTGTCATCGACATTCAAAACAGTCCAAATGGTACGGACGAATTATTGGAAATGATCAATCAAGTAAAGGAAGGCCAACTTCCTTGTTGGGAAAGAATCGGCAATGCTTATACCCTGTCCCTATTCCCCGATCATATTGAGATTGAGACAGACAATGATTTTACGGATGAACCTAGTGGCGCAGTTATGGCAAGCCTGGATGATTTTAAAAAAGCCGTCAGTGCCTGGAAGGCGTTTATCGGCACTAAAAACAAAGGGTAATCAGTTTTGATTTTTTGATTCGGCGGGACGGAATTTGTAAAACAACATAGATACACTCATCAACAAACTTCCTTGTCTAAATACGGATAACATCTTCACCAACGTTGCAACCGCTCCTATGGCAACAACCATAAACCCACCAAGCTTGATCATCATGCTTTGTTCCCTGTTGATCTTGACCGTCATAACCTGATTCGAATACCGATTAGGGAACTAGTTCATTCGTTAAATCGGCCGCAGTGCATCCAGAAAAAATTCCGGTATCCTCTGATCAAGCCAATACCGTGGCCTACAAGGAACCATCCCCGAAATAAATCCGACATGACCGCCGTGTTCGGTCAGTTCCAATTGTATTTGCGGCGATAGCTCATTCAGCTCGGGTAAAACTTCTTGAGTCATAAATGGATCGTCAACCGCCTGAATCAATAGCGTGGGCACAGTGATTAACTTGAGATATTGCCTGGAACTGGAGCGCTGATAATAGTCATGTACATCGTTAAAACCATGCAATTTTGCCACGACCCGATCATCATATTGCCAGAATGAACGGATATTCGATAAGTCGCCCAATGCTCTGATCTTGATGGCCTCTTCCGTCTGTCCACTGCGCTCCAAATGTTGCAGTTTCGCCTGCATATAGGCTTTTAACTCGCGCAGTAAATTGACGCGATAGAACTTTGAAAAGCCGTTATCCAATTTTGTCGCGCAAACTCCCAACAGCAATGGTACGGAAACGGCGACTGCGGCAAACAGGTCTAAACTGTCGCCCTGTTCGCCCAGCCACTTTAAAACCACGTTGCCGCCCAATGAAAAACCGGCCACGCCTAAAGGCGTATCGGGTTCGCGAAGGCGCAAGGTTTGAAAGAGAAAATGGAGGTCTTCGGTTTCGCCTGAATGATAACTGCGCGCTCTGTTATTGGATGATCCGCTACAGCCCCGAAAATTAATGGCCGCGCTGCGCAAGCCTTGTTTGAACAAGGCACTTTGCAAACCTTTAATATAACCCGATTGCGCACTGCCGGTTAAACCATGTATCAGCATAATCAACGGTTGGGTACCGGTGCCGCAATAATCGATGTCGATAAAATCTTGGTCGTACGTGGTTAACCGTTCGCGGCGATATTCGGGCGGATTGGGCGCGTTTCTCAATAAGACCGGATAAAGCGTCTGCAAATGGCTATTGCATAACCACCAAGCAGGCTTGAATGTTGTGTTGGATGGCATGGATGAATAGATTTCCTTAATAAGATTGCCTGATTGTTATACCATTCATGGTCAATAAATCAATCTTGGCGGTTACCGATATGACAAAATTAGTCGTTTACAATCACGGCAAAGACAGTGCGCCTTGGGGCGAAAAGACCCTCGGTTTTGCCGAAGTTGCCAATCGCTACGGTTATGCATTTGAAAGCCCGGATTACCGGCAGCAACTCGATCCCGATAAACGAGTCGAGCAACTGCTGGCTATGGATTTATCCGCTTACATATTAATCGGTTCCAGCATGGGCGCTTATGTTTCAACAGTGGCCTCGGCATCGCTTAAACCCAAGGGACTTTTTCTATTGGCGCCTGCCTTTTATTTGCCCGGTTATCGGCAAACGGAGTTTAAGCCGACAGCTGAAATTATTAAGGTATTCCATGGTTGGCAGGACGATATTGTACCGCCGGAAAACGCCTGGAAGTTTTGTCAAAAATATCGGGTCTGTTTGAATGTGTACGATACCGATCACCGGATGCTCAGCGTATTGCCTCAGTTAATCGATGAGTTCGGTCGGTTTTTGGCAGGCTTCGATTTAACGGTTGAGTTATAGGCTTGATGGCCTCATATTTTGGATAACTAAACCTACACAAAAAGGCCGCTTCATGACTACACTGCATATTGTTTGCCCCCACTGCCAGACGATAAATCGAATTCCTGGCGAGCGCTTGTCCCAGCATCCCCGTTGCGGGCAATGCAAAAAGCCGTTGTTTACCGGGCATTCGCTGGAATTAACCGATCGAAATTTTCAAAAGCACATTACCCGTAACGATATTCCGGTTGTGGTCGATTTCTGGGCAGCTTGGTGCGGGCCATGCAAGATGATGTCACCTGCTTATGCCCAAGCGGCTGTTACCCTTGAGCCGAAGGTGCGCTTAGCCAAACTCAATACCGAACAGGAACAAAGTATTGCCGCTCAATTTAATATTCGCAGCATTCCCACCCTGATCATATTCAAATCCGGTCACGAAATAGCCCGTAACTCCGGTGCGATGAGCGCTCAGGATATTGTCCGCTGGGTCAAAAATAGTATTTGAATTTTTGGTCGCATACAGTCGATAACTAATAAAAAATACTGATTCTATTAAGCAAATTAAGGAAGTCAATATGCAGCAGAAACCGGCAGCAACCTGTGTAAAAATCCACGATATTATTCAAGCGCGCTGGAGTCCCCGTGCTTTTAACCCCGACAAACAGGTAAGTCACGATGATTTGCTGGCACTGCTGGAAGCCGCCCACTGGGCACCGTCTTGCTTTAATGATCAACCTTGGCGATTTGTGGTTTGCGATAAAGCTACCGATGCAAGCGGCTGGCAAAATGCGTTTTCAATCCTGGCTGAGAAAAACAGGCGCTGGGCCAAAAATGCACCGATATTGATACTTGCCGTGGCAATGGAAAATTTCAATCATAACGGTCAGCCCAATCGCTGGGCGATGTATGACACCGGCGCCGCCAGCGTCAGCTTGTGTTTGCAGGCAACAGCATTGGGAATGTGTGTGCATCAAATGGGTGGCTTCGATACTGAAAAAGCCCGCGAGGTTTTTAATCTTCCAAACGATTGCAAGCCGATGGCGATGATGGCCGTCGGCTATCAGGCCGATGTGAATGTGCTTGATGAGGATTTTAAAGAAGCCGAATTAGCCGCCCGCTCCAGAGCTGAACTGAACGAACGGTTTTATGCCGGGCGATGGGGCATGGGAATTGACTGATTTTTCGATGAACTGGAACAAGAGACTCGCATGATGACGAAAATTGCACTTATGAGTTGAATCTAAGATCCGTTTAACCCTGTCTAATCATTGTCATCCCTGTTCTATTGTTAGCTAAATTGTTTCCCGACTTTTGATAAGCCGAAATTGAGAAAAGGGTTAGCCATGAATGGTTTGTTAAGAAGCTGTATAATTTATACACTTTATAATTACACGGCAATCCTATGAAACTACTGATACGCAATCTCGCCCGTACCACCACCGAAGAAGAGCTTCGCACTATGTTCTCGGCTCACGGCACGGTGCAGTCCTGCACCCTGATCATGGACAAGGAGACGGGCAATTCCAAGGGTTTTGGCTTTGTCGAAATGCCCAAACAGGGTGAAGCTAAAGCGGCGATAAATATCCTCAACGGCCAAGATGTGGCCGGCAGCAAAATCCGCGTTAAAAAGAGCGAGTAAACAAAAACTCATTACATCATGATAGCTATACGCACTTAAGCCCCCTAAAACAACTTTCATTAACCATAAACAGATAATTTTTATGAATGTCATACATGGAATCTGGATACCCAAAAACACGCCAGACTTTATTCAATCGGGGGACTTTTATCTGTGGGTAGAAAGCGATGAGTTGAAAACTAAAATAAAAGCCCCGCTACATCCGCAACATTTGCAAGCTGAAGCTTGTTTAGTGTTTTTAGAAAATGAGCTCGCCATCAATCCTGTCGGTTCAGGGCAAATAATAAAGCAATTTTTACCGACCTTTGAAGGCAAGCCGCTTCCGTCGCCTGAGCTACAGCGTGTTGAACAGCATGAGCCGGTAACGTTACATGAGTGGCAGGTATACGGCTATCCGTTGTCAAAGCCGCTCAAAATGATTAACAATATTCATTTTTTGTGTTGTTTTCAGGCCAGCCATAACCGTATCGGTAATGATTTTTTGTTTTGGTATTATTTTAGCCAATCGTTAAAACAGGTGCTGGCAAAAGATCAGTATATTCCTTTGCTATTGAGCAGAAAAACAGGAAAAAAAACTGAACTGTATCGACGTTGGCAAGCGTTATCGAGTAGCTATGAGGGCTTGATACAATCGGCTATTTCCCTGATGCCCCTAGCTTGCAGTCAACAATATCAACCTGAAGCCTTATTACGGCATTTTGCCGAAGTTGTGCTTAATGAGCTATTAAGCGCCGCCGCACTGGACATGCCGCAGGTTTTTACTAAAAGAATTCAGGGTGATTTTTTAGCAACCATCTTGTTGACCAAGCAAACAGCGCTACCGTTGAGAAGCTGCGAACAACTCCCTGAGGAGTTTATTTACTGGCAACAATGGCAGCAAAAGCTCATGGGAACCCAGACCCAAAGCAGTTTTCAATTAGGCTTGCAATTACTGGAAGCGGATGCGGATGCTGTTGACCAATGGCGTTTGGTGTTCTTTTTATCTTCACACAAAGACCCTTCGCTTAAATTGGATTTAGCCGATTTTTGGACCGATAAAGATCACTTTCATCAGCTGTTGCATCCTCAATTCGGCTCGGCGATAGAACAGCAAATATTAATTAATCTGGCGCAAGCTGCGGGTATTTATCCCAAACTATGGCAGGGCATGGAAGGCAGCGAACCCGATAGTGTGTTGCTTACTCTGGACGAGGCTTTTGAGTTTCTAAAAGAAAGCGCATGGATCATAGAAGATGCGGGGTTTAAAGTCATTATTCCGGCATGGCTAACCCCCAAAGGTCGCCGTCGAGCCAAACTTCGCCTGCGTTCATCGGGTAAAACCACGTCTGCTGCGGCCAGTGCGCAAAGCTATTTTTCCATGGATAAGCTGACCGATTATCACTATGAGTTGGCTATCGGCGAGCAAACCCTTAGCCCTGAAGAATGGCAGCAATTGGTAGACAGCAAAACGCCGCTAATCCATTTTCGCGGTCAATGGATGGAATTGGATCAGGAAAAGATGCAAGAAATGTTGGCCTTTATGCAACAACAAAAAGCCTCTCTCCCTGAACTGTCGATGCAGGAATTACTGCGTAAATTAGCCGAAGAGGAAGACAGCTTTGAGCTGGATGTTCACGATAGTCTGGCGCAGATGCTGGCTAAATTATCCGATAACAGCCAATTGGAACCCGTAGCCACCCCTGAAAAACTGAACGCCGAACTTAGAGATTATCAAAAGCGCGGGGTTTCTTGGCTACGTTATTTGGAAACCTTGGGTTTAAACGGTTGTTTGGCCGATGACATGGGTCTGGGTAAGACCATGCAAGTGATTTGTCTGTTAGTCTTGGAACGAGAACAAACCAAGCCTGGGCCGACCTTGCTGATTGCCCCGACTTCGGTGATCGGCAACTGGCAAAAAGAAATTGAAAAGTTTGCCCCGCAACTGACCAGCTTAATTCATCACGGCGGTGAGCGAGAACAAGATATTAAGGCCTTCAAACAACAGTGTTTACAGCATGATTTGCTGATTACTTCTTATACTCTGGCGCGTAAAGACAGTAAATTACTGGGAGGCTTACAGTGGCGACGAATTGTGCTGGACGAGGCGCAAAATATTAAAAACCCCAAAGCGGCACAAACCAAAGCCATCTTAAAACTCAATGGCGATTCCCGTCTGGCCTTAACCGGAACACCGGTAGAAAACCGCTTAATGGATTTATGGTCTATTTTTAATTTTCTGAATCCCGGATATTTAGGCAAGCAAGCGCAATTTCGCAAAGACTACGAGTTGCCGATTCAGCGTGACAATAATCCGATACAGTCGTCGGTGTTAAAAAAACTCATCCAGCCGTTTATTTTACGACGCTTGAAAACCGATAAAGCCATTATTAAAGATTTACCCGACAAAGTTGAAAACAAGATTTATTGCAATCTCAGCAAGGAGCAAGCGTCCTTATATGAAGTAGTAGTCAACGATGTGGTTGAGCAATTAGAACAAGCGGATGGTATTCAACGTCAAGGATTAATGCTGTCCACTCTGATGAAATTGAAACAAATCTGCAATCACCCGATGCAATTTTTGCAGGATGGTAGCGCCTTTACCCCGGAACGTTCTCATAAGCTTGAGCGCATCGGCGAAATGCTGGAAGAAGCCATGGAGCAAGGCGATAGCGTCCTGATATTTACCCAATTTACCGAAATAGGGGAACGACTGGAGCATTATCTGGCACAGGAAAAACACTATAAGACCTATTATATACACGGCGGCACTCCGCGTATGAAACGCGAACAAATGATTAGTGATTTCCAAAACCCTGAAACAGGGGCTGGCGTGTTTATTCTCTCGTTAAAGGCTGGCGGTGTCGGCATCACCTTGACCGAGGCGAATCATGTCTTTCATTTCGATCGTTGGTGGAACCCTGCCGTTGAAAATCAAGCCACCGACAGGGCATTTCGTATCGGCCAGAAAAAAAACGTCTTTGTGCATAAGTTTGTCACTCTGGGAACCTTGGAAGAGCGCATCGACCAAATGATTAGCGACAAGCAGAAAATGGCCGACAGCATCGTCGGTAATGATGAAAGCTGGTTGACCAAGCTCGACAATCAGGCATTTAAAGAACTGATTGCACTCAATAAACACAGTGTAATGGAAGGCTAAGATGAGTAAATATGCAAAAACCTGGTGGGGACAGCGATTTATAGCCGCCTTGGAAGATTTTACCGATAGCGGTCGCTTGGCGCGAGGACGGTCTTATTCCACAGACAACCGTATCAAGCAATGGCTATTGAAAGACGGCAAAGTGGATGCCAAGCTACGGGGCAACATCAACCCCTATTTTGGCGTTTATAAAGAGCCTACTTATAAAGTCAGTGTACAAATGACGCGCTTGTCTGCTGCGCATTGGCAAAAAATAATTCAACATCTCTGCCAACGAGCCAGTTTTATCGCCAGATTGTTGCTTAATGAAATCCCGGAAAACATTGAAACGGTGTTTGATGAAATTGGCGTACATTTACTTCCGAATGATTACAGCGACTTTAAAGTATCCTGTGATTGCCCTGATTACCAAGTCCCTTGTAAACATATTGCCGGCGTATGCTATCGCTTAGCGGGTCAGTTGGATCACGACCCGTTTTTGTTGTTTGAAATGCGTGGACTAGCGACTGAAAAGTTATTGCAAGAATTAGCCAACTCGCCGTTAGGCAAAGTGTTAAGTGACGCTAAAAGCAGCGCTGCCGTTGACTTAGTGCCGGTAGATAGTTTTTATACCCGTCCGCTACTGGCTAAACTCCCCCAGCAAGTCAACCTGAAAGGCTTTTGGCAGGGACAACAACCGTTACCGAAAAGCATAGAGTCCAGTTCAACCGCAGTTATTCCTGCCATATTGATTAAAAAAGCGGGGGATTTTCCCGCATTTTGGCAACAACAAAATTCATTTATTGCCGTTATGGAAGATTTTTATCTCAGGATGCGCAAAAATACTTTGAAGAGCCTATGATTTGTTCAGGTTGAATGTCTGCCGTCGGAAAAATGCCGAAATTTGTGTAATAGACAATCACAAGCCAAAGGTTATTTGTGCCTTTTTAATCGCCTTGGCTATTCCGGCCTTGGGAGTTTTTTGCAGCAGACAGAGCATTTCATGAGGCACCGACGAAAGCTGATACCGTTCTTTTAGGTCAGCGTTTATTTTGATTAATAAACTCGCCGCCATCTCGGCATCCGCTAAGGCGCGATGATATTCTCCGGCAATGGGGAGCTTTAAATCGCGAACCAAGGTGCCGAGTTTGTGGTCTGGAAAATGAGGATAAACACGACGCGCCAACAACATGGAACAAGCAAACGGCTGGCGACGTTTATAGCGAATGCGAGCCCACTCGGCATCAAGAAACTTAGCATCGAAAGACGCATTATGAGCGGCAAGCGGTATATCGCCAATAAAATCGGCAAGATCCTGCATGACATGTTGGCAAGACGGCGCTTTTCTCAGCATCGCATTCGATATGCCGGTCAACTGTTGGATGTAGCTGGGAATGGTTACGCCTGCATTCATAAGGCTCTGAAATTTACCGATGATCTGATTACCTTCAATGATAACCGCAGCAACCTCGGTGGCTCGGTCACCTAGATTGGGCGATAGGCCCGTTGTTTCAAAGTCGATCACGACGATTTTATGCATGATTTTGCTAAGAGATTGATGATTAAAAATAGATGTTAAGCGCGACAGGGGCAGAGGCAAGAAGTCACCTTAACATCGAATGCCGGTGTTTTCATGCTGACCTTAATTTCGATTTAACGCGGCGGCGGCATCCTGCTCATTACCGGCCAGATGCGCGTCTCTGGGCGGCAATACATCGGCAACGACTTCTAAACGTTTCCAGTCCGGCACCGGTGTTTCGCAATGTTGTTTGGGCACGAATGCCGACTCTTCGACCAAGGTCATTTTATGGATATAGCGCGGACAGTTGGGGAACATTTCTCGCAGCGCGATTCGCAATACCATTTCCGCTTCGGGCCAATGATTCATTAACGGATCGTCGTCCTGTATGAAAGCGCTGCCGTTAAGGCGCAGACGGGCTTGCCGCTGAAAATCGACGAATAACAGACTGACATGTTCATTAACCAAAACATTGCCGGCCGACAAATACATGCCGCTGCCATCGTAGAGCGGAAAAGCCAGCGTCTGTTCGTCGATGACTTTGACCAAGCCAACGCTGCCGCCTTTGTAGGAACAATTTGGACGCCCTTCCCTATCGACGGTGGCGAAGAAAAACATGTTCTGTTGTTCGATAAATACCTGATCTTCCGGGCTGATCTTATCACTGACTATCGCTTCGAGCAGACGGTCGGCCATGGGCCGCGTCTCGAAGCGATCTTGAAGGTTACGATTACCGTCATGAAAAAATTCACTCATTGCTGCTCCTGGGCATTCTTGCTTGGTAGGGATGGTTTTGGAATGTGGCTTAAGCTCGTCTCGATAAGCACAATGGCGGCCTGCTTGGCCTGTTCGGCTGCACCGGAATATCGCTTCATCTGTTCCGAGACGATGGCGCCTTCAATCAGCAGGCTTAATTGCAAAGCCAGGCTTTCCGGTGATTTAGCGCCGCACTGCCCTGCCAGATCGGCAATATAGCTTCTGAAATGGTCGTAAAACTCGGCAGATACCTGATGTACAGGATTGCCTTCCAGAGGAAATTCGGCGGCAGCATTGATAAAAGCGCAGCCTCGAAATTCAGGAATAGCCATCCATTCGTCTATTACATCAAAAATGGCTAATAACTTAGCCTTAGGCATTTTTGCCTTACCATCAACTTGAGCAACAAACCATAGCCGAAAATCTTCATCCCGCTTGCGTAGAAAGGCAAGCACCAACTGGTCTTTAGAAGTGAAATACTTATAAAGGCTCATTTTGGTGGTATTTGCCGCCTTGGCGATAGCATCAACGCCAGTCGCCCTGATACCTTGGCTATAAAACAGCTCTGACGCGGTTTGCAGGATTTTTTCTTGCAGAGTTAAAGACATAGGCGCGGACAATGGAAAACGGGTTGATTAGACCTATACCGATCGGTATGCTGCATCAGATTGAAATTCTGACCGGTAAGTCTATTTTTACTAAACAATAACAAATAGGACAACAAGATGGAAATATTATTAATTGGCGCGGTACTGATGATTTTTGCTGTTTTGGTTTCAGCTTGGCTGATGACCTTTGCAAGATGGTTCCCTATTAAGGGTATTGATGGGGAATTTCTGACCGACTATAAAACCTTAATCAGGGCGCATATTGATTTTGCCTTAATGGCATTGTTCTGCTTGGCGTTTTATGCCGTTAAAGTGCCGTTATCCGTTACGGCTTGCTGGCTGGTGGTCATCGGCGGCATCAGCAATCCCTGTGTCTTTGTTATTGCGGCATTCGATCCGGCCTTTTGGGAAAAAACAATCTGGAAAATTTATTCGGCGATCAGCTTTATTATCACAACGATAGGCTTCGGTTGGATTTGCGTCAATTTGCTGGGTTACGCACTACTTTAAAACGCAGGAAAAACCATAAACGAGGCCGCAACTTGAGTTGTGCTAACGGTTGCTTCCTTCAATTAGCGCGCCTAAAGTCGCGCTTCCATGCTCAGTAAACCTTTTAATAGGGTACGAAACCTTAGCTCTCATCGAATGCTATCGTGTTTTTCATAGACGCGTTAATTCTATTCGCAAAACACGAAACTTTTGAACGGTTACTTATTTTCGACCTCGGGTATAATAAAAATTCCAATAACAATAATAAAAAAAGAGGAATTCAATGCCGGTCGATATTTTACTTACGGTTGTTGCAACATCCGTGGTTCAATCTATTTTTGGTGTAGGCGTATTATTATTTGGCACCCCCTTGTTACTTCTACTCGGTTATGGCTTTGTTGATGCGCTGGGCGTGTTACTGCCGGTCTCTATTGCGATAAGCGCTTTACAAGTTCTAAGGCACTATGAAGATGTTGATTCCGGATTTTTTAAAAATGTGTTGTTTTACAGCGTCCCTTTTGTGGTGCTGTTGCTACTGTTGGTTACTACTGTCAAGGTCAACATCAGTTTAGTAATCGGCGTAATATTGATCTTTGTGGCCTTAGAAAGTTTTTCAACGGCTATTGAAAAAGCGTTACAGTCTATAGTCAAATATGAAAAAATTTACCTAATGGCAATGGGATTGGTTCATGGTGTCAGCAATTTAGGCGGCTCGATGTTGACCGTGATGATTTACAGCAAAAAATACCCAAAAAACAAAACGCGTGTAACGGCGGCGGCGAGCTATGCGACGTTTGCCTTGTGTCAAATGGCAACGTTATTTTTTATGGATAGCGTGTTTACGGTGTCCTTTGCAGACAAAATGAGCTTTATTCAAATTGCTGTGGTGATGTTTTTATTGACCGAAGAAATGCTTTATAACGGGATTGATAATGAAAAATACAGCAAGATATTTGCTGTATTTTTGTTTGTGTCTGGCATCTTGTTAATTATAAAATCATTATAAAACTGGAGAGAGAAATGAAAGAGTTGGTTAAAAAACTGTTAAATTATTCCCTGATCGGTGTTCTTGCCGTTATTCCTATTGTTATTGTTTTACAAATCATCATTTTTGTAAAAGACCGGGTTTCCGATTTATTTCAATTGGTTTACGGTTACGCGGATAGTTATCTTTATACGAGCTTGGTATTCGCGGTTAGTTTTATTATCCTGGTGTATATTGGTCACAAATTAGTCCAAGAAGGCCGCTCTTGGGTTATCGCTTCGTTTGATCACGTTATTGACAGAATTCCATTGCTGAACACTATTTACCGGGTGCTTAAAAAGGTTATCAATATGTTTTCAACCCATAACCAGTCTATCGCAAAGGAAATCGTTTACGTCGAATACCCAAAAGAAGGCCTTTGGGTACCTGCGTATGTTACCAACAGGCTTGATGATAAGTATGTGTTATATGTGCCGACATCGCCTAATCCGACTTCCGGTTTTACGGTCATTGTCGATAAATCAAGAATAGTTAAATCGGCAATGAATATTGAAGAAGTCAGTAGTTTTGTGATCAGTGTTGGTGTTGATTACAATAAGGCTTCGGAAATGAGCCAATTAACCTGAGTCAGATACTAAATGCGTCTGCGCTTATCTACTTGAGAAAGCTAAGGTGATATTAATAGAGCCGTAGTAATGCTGATACTGGTTTCGACCACTGTCTGCGGTGAAGGCGACAAGCCGGTTAAAACAGCGGATACCGGGATATTAAAAACGCAGCTGCACGCTTTGAGTCAGGTCAAACAAGTTGAGCAAGTGTTACAAAATGCAACAACGCCTGCAAATAGAGCAGGAAACTCAATAATCTGAAAAATGTTAGGCGCACAGAGCATGTCCTATACCGAGAAACACGCCCAATACCGTTAATTCCTGTTGCTTTAAGCTAAAACAAAAATCAAATTCCCCTTAATTTTAATTACAATCGGTCGAGTTGATTATATTGACTTTAAGATGCATGTTTGTTATGAATGACGCTGCTTTTTAGCAGAACATAATAATAAATATAAATAATTATCTACGAGAGGGGAAGTCATGGTATCTGATCACGGCACCAAAACAGGCAGATTGGCAAAATTAACTCAGCTGGAAGCGGAGGTAACTAAGCTTTCTGAGCAGGTAAAAGCCAATAAAAAAACAATAATTTTACTGAAAAAATCGCTAACCGAGCGCGATTTAAAAATTCATGAATTAGAGTCGAAATTGATATACGCTCAACAATCTCTGTTGAAAAAAGCGACATTGACAATTCACCAGTGCAGAGATCAAATTAAAAACGGTATTGATGAAAAAGTTATCAATCCGGTTTTATCGCAGCTTCAGCAGCAGATTGAGGTTATTCAAGGCATAGTCCATGAAGCCAAAGATCTGATCAGCAAGAAAAAAGTACTACTTCACCAAAACATTAATGCGACTTCAAATTTGGTGCATCAGTGTCCCGACCAGGCCGTAAGGTATTTTGAAAAAACGGTTGTTGAGCCGACTAGGTCCTTAGTCACTGAAGTGGTTGCATTGGTCGATAACAACGTAAAAACCGGTCAAGATTTGGTCGTGCAAAAAATCATCTATCCCGGCAAAGTCTGGTACGACAATATCCTTGTGGTTGTCCAGGCACTGCCAACGCAGAGTCAGGTCATTTATCAAGTGTGGCTGGCAAAACCTATCATGCAGAAAATCGAGGCATTACCCATTATTGGCAAGGAGCTTGGTATTCATACCGAGACACTACTAAAAAGCTTAATGGGCTTGTTAAAATCCGGTGCGGAACAGGGTTTGGCTCATACCGTCGACGCAATAAAAAAATCCCCCTTTTGGGATGGCAAGCGGAAGATAGAAGCGGCTTAATCATTGTTTTTGTCCCGGAATAGGGATAAAACGCATTTAAAAACGACGAGGCGACCGGATTGTGGTCGCCTGCTCTAGCTCTATTACCGACGTTTTAAGTCAACAGCCATTCTTTCTATTAGCCTGATTACTTAACTAAACTCAATAAAATCCCCGCCGCCACCGCAGAACCAATCACCCCGGCAACATTAGGCCCCATCGCATGCATCAGCAGGAAGTTATGCGGGTTACTTTCCAGTCCAATTTTATTGACTACCCGCGCCGCCATCGGCACTGCGGAGACACCGGCGGCACCAATCAACGGATTAATCGGAGTACTGCTGAATTTGTTCATAATTTTCGCCATGATCACCCCGGCGGCAGTACCGATACTAAAGGCAATTGCTCCCAAACCTAAAATACCCAAAGTTTTGATTTGCAAAAAAGCTTCGGCGCTGAGCTTTGAGCCTACCGCTAATCCCAGAAAGATCGTGACGATATTGATCAACTCATTCTGTGCTGTCTGACTCAAGCGCTCTACCACGCCGCAAGCATTCATCAGATTACCCAGTGCGAACATACCGATTAAAGGTGCGGCTGACGGTAACAACAAGGCGCAAATAACCAGCAGCATTAACGGAAAGACAATTTTTTCAGTCTTGCCGACTACCCGCAGTTGCTGCATCTCGATTTTGCGTTCATCTTCAGTCGTTAAGGCCCGCATGATCGGCGGTTGTATCAGCGGTACTAACGCCATGTAGGAATATGCGGCGACCGCAATAGCTCCCAACAGGTCAGGCGACAACTTTGAAGCGACATAAATTGCAGTCGGGCCATCGGCACCGCCAATAATGCCAATTGCGGCGGCATCTTGTAAAGTAAATTCCAGCCCCGGTATGGCATTGAGTGCTAACGCGCCCAGTAGTGAAGCAAAAATACCGAACTGCGCAGCAGCGCCCAACAACAAGGTTTTAGGATTGGCCAGCATCGGCCCGAAATCGGTCATCGCGCCCACACCCATAAATATCAGTAGCGGAAACAAGCCGGTCTTAATGCCGTAATACAGGTAGTACAAAATGCCGCCTTCTTCGGCGATACCGGCAACCGGGATATTACTGAGAATCGCGCCAAAGCCTATCGGCAATAACAGCAAGGGTTCAAAGCCTTTTTTGATAGCCAGAAACAGCAGCAAAAAGCCGATCAGCATCATAAAGGTCTGGCCACCGGTAAAGTTGTAAATACCGGTGCTATGCCAGAGTAAAATGAGATTTTCCATGGGATGACCCTTTTAGTTTTGTGTTTAAACCACGTAGAGCATAGAGAGCACGAAAAAAGCAATGAACTTTTAAATGCCGGTTAAATAAAGCATGGCGCGTTCAAGAAAATTGTTTTACGCCCTTCGTACTCTTCGTGATTAATGTTTTTTCATCTCGATTATAAAGAAATCAATACATCCCCACCAGCAACAGCACTGCCTTCTTTGACATAGATAGTGCTGACGATACCCGTCGTTTTGGAGCGAACTTCAGTCTCCATTTTCATGGCTTCCATGATGACCACGACATCGCCTTCGGCAACGATGCTACCCACATCGACCAGGATTTTCAGAATATTACCGGCCATCGGCGACTCAATAGTGGCGCCGCTGCTGGCTATCAGTGCAGGATGGGGAGAGCTGGAGGTCTGTTGAATACTCAAAGCTGCGTTGTTGGAGCCGACCATGACACTGTAATTTCTGCCGTCGACATTGACGGTATAGGTTTCCGTTTGTGGCTGAGTAGTTACGTTTCCGGCGTTGGCCGAGTTTGCCGCTGAAGCATTAGCAGCAAAGGCTTCCGCATCCGGCGCAGCCTCAAAAGCAGCCGGATTGCCCCGGTTAGCCAAAAATTTCCAGCCGACTTGCGCAAACAAGCCGTTAATCAACGCATCTTCTTCGATGTTGGCGGCGAGGGTTACGCCTTCTGCTTGCGCTTTTTCCCGAACTTCGGCGATCAACTTATCCATTTCCGGCGCAATCAAATCGGCCGGACGGCAGGTAATCGCTTCCGCGCCATTCAGCACTTTATCTTGCAGGGCTTTATTAACCGGTGCCGGCGTAGCGCCGTACTCACCTTTTAAAACACCGGCGGTTTCTTTGGTGATATTTTTGTAGCGTTCGCCGTTCATCACGTTAATCACGGCTTGGCTTCCGACAATTTGTGAAGTCGGCGTGACCAGCGGGATAAAGCCCAAGTCTTCGCGGACGCGAGGAATTTCCAGCATGACTTCATCGAACTTATCGGCAGCGCCTTGTTCTTTCAGTTGGCTTTCCATATTAGTCAGCATGCCGCCCGGTACTTGGGAAATAAGGATACGACTATCGACGCCTTTTAAGCTGCCCTCGTATTGAGCATACTTTTTGCGTATGTCCCTGAAGTAGGTGGCGATATGTTCCAGTTCAACCAGATCCAGACCGGTATCGCGACCGGTGCCTTCCAGGCTGGCAACGATAGTCTCTGTAGGACTGTGTCCGTAAGTCATGCTCAATGATGAAATGGCGGCATCGACATTGTCTACACCCGCTTCAGCGGCCTTGATGATGCTGGCCACGCTTAAACCGGTGGTTGCATGACAATGCAAATGGATCGGAATATTGGTGCTGGTTTTCAGGCGGCTGACCAATTCAAACGCATCGTAAGGCTTGAGCAATCCAGCCATGTCTTTGATACAAATGGAGTGCGCCCCCATATCTTCGATTTGTTTACCCAGAGCTACCCATAAATCCATAGTGTGCACTGGACTGGTGGTATAAGAGATGGTGCCTTGCGCATGGGCGTCGGTGCGGAGTACAGCTTTGACGGCATGATCAATATTGCGCATGTCGTTCATTGCATCGAAGATGCGAAACACATCAATACCGTTGATTACGCAACGTTCGACAAACTTGTCCACCACATCATCGGCATAATGCCGATAGCCCAAGATATTTTGACCGCGAAACAGCATTTGCTGAGGCGTATTAGGCATAGCTGCCTTCAAAAGTCGCAGTCTTTCCCAAGGGTCTTCTCCCAAGTAACGAATACAGGCATCAAAAGTCGCGCCGCCCCAAGACTCGATAGACCAGTAGCCGATCCGATCGAGTTTTTCACAAATCGGCAACATATCTTCGATGCGCAACCGGGTTGCCAAAATAGATTGATGAGCATCACGCAGAACAACTTCGGTGATACCTAAGGGCTGCTTTATATCTGTGGACATGCTTATTGTTTCTCCTGAAACCTTTGTAAATTGTAATTATTCAGTTATATAAATAGAACACTGATGACGCGGACTTGGCTGATAAACACTGATAAAAATCCATACATCCGCCTAATCTATATCATCCATATTCCATTACAAAGTCTGCTCTGCTAAACGGTTACGATAAATTTGACCTTGTGGCCGTTAATTATGCTTCTTGCGATACATATGAACTGCGGCACTTATCGCAGCAACCACGCTTTTATCAACATCAGTGCTTATACCGGGTACTGCCCGCGTCACCGGTATTTCCGGGAAATAGCGTTGCACCAGTGCCGACATGAGGTTAATAGCACACACCAGCATGGTCAAAAACAGGAACACGATGCCCATCCCGGTAAACATTAATTCGATTCCGCTAGTCATTAGTTCTGTCATATTGTTCACGTTTTTAAAATTTTTAACTATTGCATTGTATCATAGGCAAAAATCATAACTAATCGATGTTTTCTCATGATGATGATTGTCCGGCAGTCTTTTGGCTATGCGGCCTTGAACGCGTACAATACACGCCATTATAACGAGTTGTTCCGGGTAAAAAGTATGACAGATAAAGAACGCGACGAAAATGCACAATGGCATGACAAATTGACGCCTGAGCAATTTAATATTTGCCGTCTGAAAGCCACCGAGCCGCCGTTTACCGGCAAATACGCCGACTGTAAAAAAGACGGCATTTATCAATGCATTTGCTGCGGCAATCCGTTATTCGATTCAACGACTAAATATGATTCCGGCTCCGGCTGGCCCAGTTTTTGGGAAGTGTTGTCCGAACAAAGTGTGACCGAACATGTCGACGTAAGTCACGGCATGCGCCGGGTTGAAGTTACCTGTAAATCCTGCGATGCGCATTTAGGCCATGTATTTGAAGATGGCCCACAACCGACAGGGCTGCGCTACTGCATAAATTCTGCGGCACTAGACTTAAAAGAAAGATCATGAATGCTAAGCAGCAGGTTCAAAACTTACTGGATTTTATTGATGCCAGCCCCAGCCCTTGGCATGTCGTTAACACTATCGAAGCCCAGCTTGCAACGCAGGCTCAGACCTGGAAGCGTCTTGACGAAACGGCCAAATGGATATTGCAGCCGGGTGGACGTTATTACGTGGTACGCGACGATTCTTCTATCGTTCTGTTCGTACAAGGACAAAGGCCGCTGGTTGAAACCGGTTTTAAAATTATCGGCGCCCATACCGACTCCCCCGGGTTAAGATTAAAACCGAATGCGGCAAGTGCGTCGGACGGCTTATTACGGCTGGGGGTTGAGATTTACGGCGGCCCCATTTTGGCGACTTTTACCGACAGGGATTTAAGCCTTGCCGGAAGGATCAGCTATAAAAACGATCAGAACGACATAACCAGTCTTCTGGTCAAATTCGATCAACCGCTGCTGCGACTGCCTAACCTAGCTATACACATGAACAGGACGGTTAATGAGGAAGGTCTAAAGCTGCAAAAGCAGACCGAATTGCCGTTGATTTTGTCGGCATTGACCGAACAGCAATTGCCGCAAGCTTGTTTTTCAACCCTGTTACAACAGCAATCGGGCATAGCCTCCGAACGGATTTTATCCTGGGATTTGGCGGTGTACGACACCCAAAAAGGTACTTTTTGGGGAAGCGAAAGCGAATTTTACGCAAACAGCCAGCTGGATAATCTGGCATCCTGTCATGCCGCATTACAGGCACTGCTTGCCGATACTGTTACCCAGACGGACAGTACGCTGGTATGCGCGTTGTTTGACCATGAAGAAATCGGCAGCCAAAGCAACAAAGGCGCCGACGGTAGTTTTCTGCCCGATGTGCTTCAGCGCATCGCGCATTCAAGTGCAACCGATGGCGAAGATTACGCCAGAGCGCTGGCAAAAAGCTTTATGATCAGTGCGGATATGGCGCATGCTTATCAGCCTAATTTTCCCAATGCTTACGATTCCGGACATAAAGTCAGCGTCAACAAAGGCCCGGTGATTAAAGTCAACGCCAATCAAAGCTACAGCTCGGAAAGCGTCTCCGCAGCAATGTTTGCCGACTGGTGCAAACAAGCCGAAGTGCCGTACCAGACTTATTCGCACCGTTGCGATATGCCCTGCGGCAGCACCATCGGGCCAATTACCTCCGCCAAACTGGGCATAAGATCAATTGACGTCGGCAGTCCGATGTGGGCGATGCACAGCATCCGGGAAAGCGCCGGGGTATTGGATCACGATTACATGATCCGCGTGATGAAACGTTTTTTTGCCGCGTAGTGCGCGCTATATCAATAAACCTAAAAACCTCAATTCACCACAGAGGCACGGAGAACACAGAGTAAAATCATTGGCTTGAAAAAAAACATCCCTACACCCGCTGGGTGAGCGACTGATAAGCCCTAACACGTTGATTCTCTGTGAAATCTGTGCATCTGCGGTTAAAACTAATTTATTCAGGATAATGCTCTGACTCTGAAAAATATTAAATTGATAGTTGCCTTCTTTCTACTGCGCATTCATGACCGATAACCTAGCCCCTGTTGACGGCGAGCTTTATTTAATCAAGCAGTTTTACAGCTTGCCGGAGTCCAACCAGTTATTTGCACAATTGCAAGCTGACCTGGCTTGGCAGGAAGAAGCCATTTTTATCTACGGCCGATGGGTTAAAGTCCCTCGCCTGATGTGTTGGTACGGCGATCCCGATGCCTGCTATCGTTATTCGGGAGTTAACCATCAGCCGATGGTGTGGACTCCCGCGTTACAAGAAATCAAGGAAAAGGTAGAGTCGCAATGCCAATATGCTTTCAATAGCGTGTTAGCTAATTTGTACCGTGACGGAAAAGACTCTATGGGCTGCCATGCCGACGATGAAAAGGAGCTGGGATCCAACCCGGTGATTGCGTCGTTAAGCCTAGGCGATCGGCGCTTATTCAAGCTGCATCATAAAAAAAGCACAGAAAAACTGGATATTGTTTTGGGTCATGGCGATTTGCTGGTGATGGCCGGAACTCTGCAACACCACTGGATGCACTCAGTGCCAAAAACGAAAAAATTGAAAACGCCACGAATTAACCTGACGTTTCGGAAGATTAAGACGGATGGTTGTTCACGCGCATCGGCTTCATGAATATGGGCTACAATATGCGACGGTTTAACGCATCATGCAAAATAATCGAGCCTTGGTGTTGTAAACACCTGTTGAACTTGGAAATAGGCCGTTTATTATGATCGTAACGCTATTATTTAATAGGATTAACTTGTTTTCTGATTTTTTGTTGATAAAAAGTACGACACATTTGGAGCCAATGTCTATAGCATAATCGCTATTGAAGAAGGTTCACTTGACTGCGTCTATTACTGTTTCAGAAAAAACGAAAATAACACTGTCAGTCGCAGCTAAAAATAGACTTGAAAAAGATAACGCCGCATTGTCTATAATTTTTTAACTAAATGAAATAAGAGGGTAAAAATGTCAAATGTTTTTTCATTCACAGGGACTGTAGGCCGCGATGCGGAAGTCAGGTATTTGCCGTCAGGCCAAGCGGTGTTAAACGTTACCGTAGCCAATAATATCGGCTTTGGCGATAAGCAGCAAACGCTATGGATCAGGTGCGCATTATGGGGTAAGCGCGCCGAAGGGCAGCTGCAAAATTACCTGAAAAAAGGCCAACAAGTATTTGTGTCGGGCGAGTTGAGTCAAAGCGAATATCGGGCTCAAGACGGTTCGACCAAAACCAGTCTGGAGCTTAATGCCAATATTATCGATTTAGTCGGCAAAAGAAACGAGCCTAACCAAGCGCCGCAACAAAACTACTCATCTCAAGGCCAATCACCTGCGCAACAAGCCCCGAGCCATGATAATTTTGATGCGCCGTACGATGATGACATCCCGTTCTAACTTATGGGGAAAATTACGGATACCCCCGGAACTGGCCGACAAAAGGTAAGTGTTACTGAGCGTAGCCTGCTGGTTGCCCACGGACAAAGTAAAAAATTGGCTGATATACGCAAAAAACTGCAACCCGATTTGCCGGTTTTGGCCGCAAGATCACCTGAAAAGCAACTGTTGCCCGGCTTAAAGCCGGAAGTTGCGACAGAGCTGAATAAAGCAAGGACGCTTATTGATGCCCGTATTAATCAAATAATGTCCGGATTTCCCGAAGGCAAAAAAAAGCGGCTGTTTGGGTTTAGATTCGGTTCTGTTGACGCGATAAAATCGATAGCTATAGAGGCCGCTTTTAAAACATTGGACATTGACGATAACCTGGTAAAAATGAAGCTGCTTTCTGGAATGAATTTTCATGGAAATGAGCTTAAAGGGAGTTAATTTTTTCCGATTTTTTAAAGTGATCCGGCAGGAGGACATGTGCTCAAATTACAAGCGTTACTGACTTCTATCGACGAGCACTCGTTTCAGTCCATCCAAAAGCTGCGTGGCGGTTGTTATCACTTCCCCCGATTCGAACTCTGTTTCATCAGAATGCAGGGCAGCCCCGGCGCTAACCCTGCGTCCATTGCTTCAGTAAAAATAACACTACCGGACAGCAAAATCCCCGAGGCATTTTTTCGGACCGCCGAGTGCAAGCTGGCTGTAGCCGATTTTTTAATCCGGCGTTTCCATGATGGGATAGCCCGGTTTGCACAACAAAATCGCGGCAAAGACGGCAGCGGTTCCTTTAATACCATTACCTTAAGTCAAAAAACGCTAATAAGGGATAGCGTTTTGTTCGATGCCGAGGCTATTTATTTGCGCTTTATCATCAGCCTGCCGGCAAAAGGACAAGGCGGCGGGGTGTTTGATGCCGTGCAAACGTGGATCATACTGAGCCAGGAACTGGTTGCTATTGTTGACGCTACCTTCTTTTACCAAAATTACGACGAGCAAACCCAAACGTTACTCCATCAGTTTATCGATATACAAAAAAACCGCGCCGAGATTATCCGATTTATGCAACAGCATGATCTGATCGCCTTTATCGCCAATAACGCCAAACTGCCCCGGCGTAGCGGTGTCGATGACCGGCCAGCTACGGGAGAGTCGGTTAAACTCTTTCAATCTCCTGCATCGCTGCAAACAACAATCCCCTTATCGGATGGATGCAGCATAACCGGCATGGCTATTAAAGAAGGCATCACCTGTATTACCGGCGGCGGCTATCATGGCAAGTCAACCTTGATGCAAGCTATTTTAGCCGGGGTTTATGCCCATATTCCGGAAGACGGGCGGGAATATGTGGTAACCCGGGAAGACGCTTTTTTTATCCGGGCTGAAGAGGGCCGTAGTATTCGTGATGTCGACATCAGCCCTTTTATCAGCGATTTGCCCAGTGGCGTTAAAACCGACCATTTCTCATCCGATAACGCCAGCGGCAGCACCTCTCAAGCTGCTAATATTGTCGAAGCCATAGAAAGCGGCAGCCGATTGCTATTATTTGATGAAGATACTTGCGCAACCAATTTTCTGGTGCGCGACGAGTTAATCAAAAGAATCCTGGATGCGGCGCAAGAGCCGATCAAGCCGCTTTATTCAACAGTGCGTTCACTGTGGAAAAAACATCATGTCTCGATGATTTTTGTAGTCGGTGGCCTAGGCTACTTTTTGCAAAAAGCCGATACCTGTTTGCTGATGGATAATTA